>JAJPEO010000208.1 GCA_021166815.1 Nocardioides sp. | reverse complement strand
GACCTCGACGCGCAGCTCGACCTGCTGGGGGCCTGGGTGGGCGAGCACCTCGACCTCGACGCCCTGCTCGCGATGGCCGACACCGCCCTGCCCGCCGGCCGGGGGCCGGGGTGGGCCTGAGGCGCCGGCTCCTCGGCGTCGCTGCGGGGCTGCTGCTCGACCGGGCCCTCGGCGACCCGTCGACCCCCTGGCACCCGACGGCGTGGTTCGGCACGGCGATGGGGCGCGTCGAGGCGGTCTGCTGGGGCGACTCGCGCGCCCGGGGGGTGGGCTACTGCGCCGTCGGCGTGGGCCTGGGCCTGGGCGCGGGTGCCGTGCTCTCCCGGGTGCCGGGCGGACTCGCGATCGCCGTCTGGGCCGCCGTCGGCGGGCGGAGCCTGCGCTCCACCGGCGCAACGATCGGTGCGCTGCTGGTCACCGGAGACCTCGCCGCTGCCCGGGCTGGGCTGCCCGCGCTGGTCGGCCGCGACCCCAGCGGGCTCGACGCCTCAGGCGCCGCCGCCGCGGTCGTCGAGTCGCTCGCCGAGAACGCCGTCGACGCAGTGATCGCCCCCGTGCTCTGGGCCGTGCTCGCGGGCGCACCGGGCGTGCTGGCCCATCGCGCGGTCAACACGATGGACGCGATGGTCGGTCACCGCACGCCTCGCCACGAGCGCTTCGGGTGGGCCTCCGCCCGGCTCGACGACGCAGCCGCGTGGGTGCCGGCTCGCGTGCAGGCAGGCCTGGTCGCGCTGGCCCGGCCACGGTCGGCGGCGGCCATGTGGGCCGCCATACGTCGCGACGCCCCGGCCCACCCCTCCCCCAACGCCGGCGTGGCGGAGGCAGCGGTCGCGGGGGCGCTCGGCATCGAGCTGGGCGGCCCCATCGCGTACGGCTCTCGCGTGGAGGACCGGCCGCTGCTGGGTCGCGGCCCCCGCCCCGGACCCGGCGACATCGAGCGGGCGCGGCGCCTCACCGATCGCACCGAGCTGGTGCTGCTCGCGGTGGTGCTGGCCGGCGCGGCGGCGGCCCCCTCGGGCCGGGGAGGACGGCGGCTGCACTGTCGTGGGCGCCCGTGACCGCGCCACCAGCCCGGGATACAGACAACGGGCGCCGCGCATCACTAGGGTTGCGGCGCACACGGCACACTTCACGAGGGGAATCCGATGTCCAACGACGTCCCGCCGCAGGACCCGAACGATCCGCAGGACCCGCACCGGCCGGGCCAGCCCCAGCAGCCCCCCGGCTACGGCCAGCCCGACTACGGCCAGCAGCCCGGTTACGGCCAGCCCGACTACGGCCAGCAGCCGGGTCATGGGCAGCCCGGTTACGGACAGAACCCGTACGGCCAGCAGCCCGGTTACGGCCAGCCCGCGTACGGCTCCGTGGGCGTCCCCGCCTTCAGCGTGGGCACCGCCATCGGCTACGGCTGGGAGAAGTTCAAGGCCAACATGGGGCCGTTCCTCGGCCTCACCGCCCTGATCCTGGGCGCGAGCATCATCTTGTCGATCATCCAGAGCGCTGTCTCGCCCGACGCGGCGACCACGACCTTCAACTTCGACCCCGAGACCGGCGAGATGACCTCCGGCACGGTCGAGGCGGGCTTCTTCGGAGCCTCCCTCCTCGTCTCCCTCGTCTTCTCGCTGATCAGCTGGGTCGTCGGGCTGCTGCTGCAGGCCGGGATGGTCAAGGGTGCGCTCGACACCACGCGGGGCGAGCAGGTCTCGTTCGGATCGATGTTCTCGGGCATCAACTACGCCCAGATCCTCCTGGCGTCGCTGCTCACCGGCATCGCCACCGTCGTCGGTCTGGTCCTGTGCGTCCTGCCCGGCATCGCGGTGATGATCTTCACGGCCTTCACCACCTACTTCATCATCGGGCGCAACGAGGACGCGATCACCGCGATCAAGTCCAGCGTCACCCTGGTGAAGGACAACGTCGGCAACGTCCTGCTGCTGGCGCTGGCCCTCTTCGGCCTCGCGCTCGCGACCATCGTCACCTGCGGCATCGCGTTGCTCGTCGTGATCCCGCTGGGCACGATCGCCATGGCGTGGACGTACCGCACCCTGCTCAACGAGCCCGTCGCCGCCTGACCGCACACGCTGACCGGAGGGCCCGGCACCGACCACGGTCGGCGCCGGGCCCGACCCGTTCCGGGGGGCGCGCCGTCACTCCAGGCGCGCCACCACGGGCAGACGCGAGCGGGTGGCGAGACCGACCACCGCCGCGGTGAGCAGGGGCAGGGCGAGCACGAGGGCAGCGATCAGGAGCCACGGCACGTCGAGGTAGGGACCCAGGTCGGGCCTCCCGTCGTAACCCGTCATCGAGGTCAGCGGTCGCGAGATGGCGATCCCCGGGATCAGGCCGACCCCCGCCCCGAGCACGGCGCCGACGACGCCGACGACGAGGGCGTACGCCGCGGCCACGCGCCGCCGGGTCCGTGGCGCGGCGCCCACCGCCGACATCGTGGCGAGGTCGGGGCGCGCGTCCGAGAGCGCCAGGAACGTCGCGGTCAGGGTGCCGCCGAGCATCAGCACCCCGCCCAGCACGCCGAGCACGAGGAGGATCACGACGGTCTCGTCGGGACGCTGGTAGCCGCGCTCGACGTAGACGCTCGCCTCCTCGGTGACCGCGCTGGCCGCCTCGTCGATCGCGGTCTCGGTCGCGGCGTCGAGGTCGCCGACCAGCATGAGGCCGGTGGTCTGCGCGGCGAGGCCGAGCTCGTCGACCATCGCGGTGGGCAGGATCGCCAGCGCGGGCGGGATCCCGTCGTGCACGACGTAGAGCGCCGGCACCTCGACGCGCGGGGTGCGGTCGGGCCGCTCCGCGCCGTCGCGCCAGGTCTCGGCGCGTACCGACACGGTGTCGGCGTCGACCTCCCGCCCGGCGAAGACCACCGCGCGGCCCTCGCGCAGGGCGGTGGCCACGACCTCCCGCTGCCCCTCGGGGACCAGCCCGGCGAGCTGGTCGGCGTCGTCGCCGGCGAGCACGTCGGAGCCGAAGCCGCCGCCGTACATCCCCGGCATGGTCTCGCCCTTGACCGGGGCGCGGAGGGTGACGCTGGTGTAGCTGCCGTCGGGGTTCTGGCCGACGCCGAGCACGGGGGCGACATCGACCTCCGGGGCGGCCCGGCGGGCGGCCGCCGCGAGCTGCTCCCAGACGGGGGCGGTGTCGACGACGTCCTCGCCCGGCAGGGCCTCGGCCCAGTAGGACACGCGCCCGTCGCCCATCGCGAGCTGCGGCACGTAGGTCTCCTGGTTGCGCATCTCGTCGCTGGCGACGGCGATGCCGAGGGCCACCACGCCGGCGACGGTCGCGGCCACGGCGGCGACAGCGGGGACGGTGCGGGTGCGGTGCCGCGCGGCGTCGCGGGCGGCGTACCTCGTCGTCAGCGGCAGGCGCCGCGTGAGACGGGCGACCGTCGAGACGACCACGGGGACGACCAGGATCATGCCCAGCACCGACACGATCGCCGCCGCAGAGATCCAGATCGCACTCGCCTCGGAGTCCGAGCTGAGGGCGCCGTAGGACGCCGCGCCGATGCCGCCGCCGAGGAGCACCAGCCCCAGCAACGGCGTGCCGGCCCGGGGTCGCCGGTCGCCGCGGCGACCGGCGACCCCGGGCCGGCACGCC
>JAJPEO010000193.1 GCA_021166815.1 Nocardioides sp. | reverse complement strand
CTGCTACACCGAGCCCGACGTCGCACCGCCGGCCGTGACGCCGTGGGACCGTACGCGCACCGCGGGCGGCTCCTCAGGTGGCGCCGCCGCAGCCGTGGCCGCCGGGCTGCTGCCGGTGGCCCCGGGATCGGACGGGGGAGGCTCGATCCGGATCCCGGCGTCGTGCTGCGGGCTGGTCGGCCTCAAGCCCACACGGGGCAGGATCAGCGCGGCCCCGTCGTACGGCGACCCGGTGGGACTCTCGACGTCGGGCTCCCTGGCCCGCACCGTGCGGGACGCGGCGGCGTTGCTGGACGTGCTGGCGGGGCGACGGGTGGGCGATCCCTTCTGGGCTCCGGCGCCCTCGGGATCGTTCCTCGCTGCGTGCGACGCCGCGCCCGGTCGCCTGCGGGTGGGCCGGTTCCTCGCCCCGGTGATCACCGACGTCGATGTCCACCCGGAGTCGGTCACGGCCTATGAGTCGGCCTCGCGCCTGCTCGCCGACCTCGGCCACGACGTCGAGGACGTGCCCGTGCCGATCCCGCGCGAGGCGGTGGCGGACTTCGAGACCTGCTGGGCGGTGCTGACGGCGCTGTCGGAGCCTCCCGTGGGGCGCGAACACCAGCTGCGGCCCCTGACCCGGTGGCTGTCGGAGCGGGGACGCGCGGTGAGCGGGCCGGAGTTCGGGCTGGCGATCGGTCAGCTGCGCCGTCACGCCGCGACGGCGTTGGAGGCGTTGGCCCCGTACGACGTCGTGCTCACCCCGACCCTCGCGGCGCCGCCGGTGCCGGTGGGGACGCTGCGCGACGACGAGCACCCCGAGCGCGACTTCGAGGCGCAGAAGGCGTTCACGCCGTGGACCAGCGCGTGGAACGTCACCGGGATGCCGGCGGTGTCGCTGCCGCTGCACTGGAGCGACTCAGGCCTGCCCGTGGGCGTCATGCTCGCCGCGCGGCCGGCGGAGGAGGAGCTCCTGCTGGGCCTCGCCGCGCAGGTCGAGGAGGCCTCGCCCTGGGCCGGTCGTCGCCCGCCCGGGTGGTGAGTCGCTGAGCGACTCAGCGGCGAGTGGAGAGCTCAGTCGTCTCCGATGCCGCGTGCGTGGAGGGCGTCGCCGGTCTCCCTGGCCCGCCGCACCACGCGGATCACCAGCGGTGTGAGTCGCGCCCGAGGATCGCGCTGCAGACCCCGGGCGATCGCGGCGTCGCGCGTCTCCTCGGCGATCAGCAGGGTGCTGGGGATGGCGCGGATCATCAGGGAGAACGCCAGCGCGATCGGTTCGGTACGCAGCCCGAGCCGCTCGAGGGGGCGCAGCCCGAGCACGATCGCGTCGATGAGATCCTGGACCGGCGTCGTCACGGTCAGGGCAGTGGCCAGCAGGATCAGGGCGAGGAGGTCGCCGACGATCTCGACCGCCCGGCCGGGCCCGTTCTGCCACGCGTGGAAGGCGGCGAGCAGCGCGAGCGTGATCGCCAGGCCCCGAAGGCCGCGCAGGGTGAGCCGCCACGAGGCCCCGGTGGAGGTGAAGACCGCGACCGCGACGACCAGGACCGCCACGGACGCGGCCGGCCCGCGCCACAGCATCGTGACGAGGCCTGCGGCGAACAGTCCGAGCAGCTTGGCGCCCGCCGGGAGGCGGTGCAGCCAGCTCCGCCCGGGCACGTACGCCCCGAGGAGCGCCGAGGCGTGGGAGGTCATGCGATCGACCGGTAGCGCTCGACGGCCTCGGCGGCCGAGCCGTCGTGGACGATGCGCCCGTCGGCGACGACCAGGGCCCGCTCGCACCGCGCGGCGAGCTCCAGGTCGTGCGTGACCAGCACCAGCTGCTGCGGCAGCGACATCAGCAGGTCGCCGACGCGACGGGAGTTGGCCAGGTCGAGCAGGGTGGTGGGCTCGTCGGCGACGACGACGTCGGGCCCGGTGGCCAGCACGCCGGCCAGGGCGAGAAGCTGGCGCTCGCCGCCGGACAGCCCGTGGACGCTGCGCTCGCCGAAGCCCTCGAGGCCGTGGTCGGCGAGCACCCGCTCGGCCGCGGCGAGCCGCTCGTGCTTGTCGGGATGGGTGCGGCGAAGCGACAGCGCGATGTCCTCACCCGCGGTGGGCATGACGAGCTGGGCCGCGGGATCGGTGAACACGAAGCCGACCTTGCGGCGGACCGCGGCGCCCTGCCGCACCACGTCGAGGCCGTCCACCTCGACGGTGCCGGACGTGGGCTCGACGAGCCCGTTGACCAGGCGCGCGATCGTCGACTTGCCGGAGCCGTTCGCGCCGATGAGGGCCACGCTGGACTCGGTCAGCTCGAGGGTCAGGGGGTGCAGGATCGTGCGGGCGCCCGTGGTCGTGGGCACCCGCACGCTCGCTTCGGTGTAGCGGATCGTGCTCACGTCACGGGCGACCCGTCCTCGACCGTCGCGGCCTCGGTGACCGAGCGGCGGCCGAGGAGGTCGGGGAAGGCCCGGTGGACCGCGGTGGCGACCAGGGCCATCACGACGTTCTTGATGACGTCGCCGATCCAGAAGAGCTGGTCGGTCGTGAAGGCCTGCCCCCACGTCATGTCGGCGCGGAGCACCAGGCCGGCCATGCCCATCGTGTGGATGAACACGGCCGAGCTGAAGAGGCCGGCGGCGAAGATCGCCGGGGCGCTGAGGAGCGTACGGCGCGGCAGGCGCTCCACGATGAGCCCGCACAGGCCCGCCGCCAGCGGGAAGCCCAGGAGGTAGCCGGCGGTCGGACCGGTGAGCACGGCCAGGCCCGAGGCGCCGCCGGAGAAGATCGGCAGGCCGGCCGCGCCGGCGACGACGTAGAGGAGCACGGCGAGGAACCCGCGACGTGCCCCCAGCACGGCGCCGGAGAGCAGGACCGCGAAGGTCTGCAGCGTGATCGGGACCGGTCCGGCCACGTTGATCGCGGGGAGCAGCGCACAGGCGGCGACGAACGCGGCAAACGCGGCGATGAGGGCGATGTCGGTGCCGGGGCGGCGGGTGGAGTACATGGGATCCTCGAGGGCTGGGGGCCACGGCAGGGAAGTGGCGGACTGGACCTGAACGGTGTTCATGTGAACGGCGTTCAGGTTAGGATGAGCACCGTTCGCCCGTCAATGTGGTCCAGGTCATGGGAGGTGCGGTGCGCCACCGTCGTTCCGACGTGCTCGACCATGCGGTCGAGCTGCTCGACAGCCACGGCCTCGCGGCGCTGACCATGCGCCGGCTGGGCACCGAGCTCGGCGTCCAGCCGAGTGCGATCTACCACCACTTCGACAACAAGCAGACCCTGCTCGCCGCGGTGGCCGACGAGATCCTCGCGCGCGGGGCGCGACCGCGCACCTCGGGGGAGTGGCCGGACCTCGTGCGCGAGATCTGTGGTGAGCTGCGGGAGTCCATGCTGGCCTGCACCGACGGCGCCGACGTCGTGGCGACCGTGTGGGCGTTCGGCCTCGGGGCCCAGGGACCGGCCGAGGAGCTGGAGCAGACGCTCCGCAAGGCCGACATCCCCGAGGAGCTCGTCCTCGTCGCCAGCCGCACGCTCCTGCACTACGTCTTCGGCCACGCCTTCGAGGAGCAGACGGCCCGCCAGGCGGTGAGCCTCGGAGCCGTGGAGCGCGAGCTCGACACGATCCCCGACTTCGACCTGGGCCTGGACCTGGTGATCGACGGCCTCCACGCCCGCCTCGCGCGGGCGTGAGGCTCCTCAGTCGACGGCGAGCAGCCGCTCGCACTCCGCGACGAGCCGCGCCCGCAACGGCTGCGCACGCTCGGTGAACCCCCGCTGGGCCTCGACGTACGCCGCCTTGCCCTCGGGCGTCTCGACGGGCACCGGCTCGAACCCCAGGTCGGCGATGTCGTACGGCGCCGCGCGCATGTCCATGACCCTGATGTCGCGGGCCAGCTCGAAGCACGCGGCCACGAGGTCGCTGGAGACCATCGGCGAGAGCCGGAAGGCGTGCTTGTACAGGTCCATCCCCGCGTGCAGGCAGCCCGGCTGCTCGAACGCCTCCCGGTCGTCGGGCCCGGGCTGCAGGGTGTTGAGCGGGCGTGCCGGAGGTGTGAAGAACCGGAAGGCGTCGAAGTGCGAGCACGCGATGCGGTGCGACTCCACGACGGCGTCGGTGCCGGCCTCGCCGAGCCGCAGCGGCCAGTCGGAGTGCCGGGTCTGGTCCTCGTGCAGCCGGTGGACCATGGCCCACTCGTGCAGGCCGAAGCAGCCGAAGTGCGGCGTACGGCCGGCCGTGGCCACCAGCAGCCGGTGCAGCTGCTCGACCACGCGGCGTCGACCGGCGACGTGGTCGTCGGTGACGGTGGCCCGGCCACCCGGCGAGACGGAGTAGCCCGTCAGGTCCGCGTACTCGGGGGCGTCCCCGAGGACCACCCCGAAGCCCGGGTGCCAGCGTCGCAGCTGGCTCGGCCGGTAGGAGTAGTAGGTGAAGAGGAAGTCGTGGACCGGGTGCTTGACGTGCTCGGCGCGGCGGGCGAGGTG
>JAJPEO010000176.1 GCA_021166815.1 Nocardioides sp. | reverse complement strand
CTCCTGGCTCGACGGCGTCGACAGCACCCGCTCGAAGCCGCCGAGGCGCGCCCACAGGTCACGGCCCGACGGGGTGCGCCGGGTGTTGGCGCCGGGGAGCACCAGCCAGAGCCCGAACGCGCCGAAGGCTCCGGGCACGAGGCCCAGCACCGACATGTCGAGCGGGTTGACCAGGGCGAGCACCAGCGCCGCGACGATCGACAGGACGACCAGGAACGCCGCCAGGCCCAGTCCGGACTTCACGAGGTGTCCCTGCGACAGGGCCCACGCCCGCGCGGCCGAGCTGCTCGCCGACTGGGCCGACTTGAGGAGCTCGCCGGCGGCGACGTCCTTGCGCCCGACGTGGAAGACCTTGTTGGTGCGCAGGCCGAGGACCTGCCCCGTCTGCCTGGTCACCGGGTCCAGGCCTCCCCAGGACTGGTCGTCACCGGTGTCCTCCACGGCCCACGCGGAGCCCGGCTTCGACTCCATCCGCCAGGCCCCCAGCTGCGCTCCCTCGAGCAGGGTGGCGATGAAGGCCTTGCGATCGACGGTCTCCCGCAGGATCTGCATGCCCTGGGCCGGCCCGATGCCCGGCGGCGGGGCGTACTGGAGCGGGAGGCCGGGCGGGGTCTCCAGGGTCGATCGCGCCGCTCGTGCCCCGATCCACCCGGCCACCATGGAGGCGAGGAGCACCAGCGCCAGCAGGGGGAGGCTCGGCCCGAGGACGGAGTCCCAGCGGCTGCTCCACCACCGGTCGCGCGGGGGCTGGTCGATGGCCATGTCCACGCCGGTGTCGATCGTCACGGGCGTGAACGGCTCGAGCGGGCCGGTCGTCACGACCAGGGTCGTGCCGCCATCGCCCCGCACCGTGCAGCCGCCGGTGCCGCCCCACCCGACGTCGCAGGCCGTGCCGACTGCCGCGGCCGGCAGGCTCACCTCGAGGCGGGTCCGGTCGATCGCCTGGCGCCATCCGCCGGGCACCAGGTTCCACCGCAGGCGGGCCAGACCCTGCTCGTCGCGCAGCAGCACGTCGTCGATCGCGTAGGCGATCCGGTAGGTGTGCCTGCCCGGCGCGACGACGACGTCCTCCGAGCCGATCCGCACCACCTCGTACCGGCCGTTCGACTCCTCGCTCAGCGCCATGCCGACCGGCTCGCCGTCCATCCGGACGTCGATGTCGCGCGGGTCGCGCCGCTGCTGCGGCGCGTTGGCGTCGGCGCGGTCGAAGTAGCGGAAGATCCCGCGCCGCGGCGGGTACGTCGGGAACGCGACGGTGATCTCCTCGATCACCTCGAGGGTGCCCTCGTCGGAGACCGCGAAGCGGGCGCGGTAGTCGGTGATGCGCGTCGGCTCGGACTCCGCCTGAGCACCGCTGGACAGGTCCCACGTCAGCGCGGGGACGAGCACCGCGAGGACCACGACGCCCAGCACCACGAACGCTGCGACCACCCGCTTCATGCGGGGAGCCTAGGGGTTTCCCGGGGAGTCCGTGCGTTCTCCTGCGCGATCCGCGAACGTGACGGACCATGGTGGGAGGGGATCGGGGTGATCACACCCCCGATCGTCGCCGTTCCCCGCCAGACCCAGCGGACCTCCCGCTGGGCAGGGACAGGGACAGCACGTGAACACCGCACTCACGAGGTCGCGGCTCACCACCATGGGCCGTACTCGCTCCGCACGACTCCTCGCGGTGGCACTCGCACTGCTGGCGGGACTCCTCGTCGCGCCGGCCGCCAACGCCGGGACGGGCGGGCCACGCATCCTCATCACCGGGGACTCCATCACCCAGGGCGCCCAGGGTGACCACACCTGGCGCTACTTCTTCGCCGAGGCGGTCCCCGAGGCCGACTACGTGGGCAACAAGACGGGCCCCTTCCACCAGCCCACCTTCGACTTCGACTACCAGGGCGAGGACGCCTACGCGGTCAGCGGCTGGGACAGCGCGCACGCGGCGACCTACGGCGCCCGGCTCACCAACACGGACCCGGACCCCGGCCTGGGTCAGCTGCCGATCGGCACCCTCACCGCGACCCACCAGCCCGACGTGATCCTCTCGGCGTGGGGCATCAACGACTTGAGGTACGGCCACTCCCCGGCGAGCCTGATCGCCGCCACGTCGCGCTGGATCGCCGAGGCCCGCGCCGAGAACCCCGACGTGGACTTCGTCATCAGCGAGCTCGCCTGGACCTGGATGGCTGACGGGACGAGGACGTACAACGCCCTGCTGGCCGACCTCGCCGCCCAGCACGACACGGCCGGCTCCCGCGTGGTGATCGCCCGCATGGGCGAGTCGTACACCCGCGAGGCCGACACCCACGACGGCATCCACCCCAACCTCGCCGGCGAGCAGAAGATCGCCCGGATGATGCTCGCGGCCTATCACCGGCTGGGGGACGAACCCGCGTTCGTTGAGCCCGCACCGGTCGAGGAGCCGGTGGCCGAGGAGCCGACCACGACACCCACGCTGCGGGCACCCGCACGACCGAAGTCGGTCCGGGCCGTGCGGCGTGCCCGGCGCGTGGTGGTGAGGTGGAAGGCCGCACCCCGAGCCGAGTCCTACCTCGTCAGGTGCGGCACGCGTCGCACGGTCGTACGGGGCACGAAGGCGCGGCTGGTGAGCAGGGCCCGCAAGTGCCGTGTCCGCGCCCGCAACTCGGCGGGAGCGTCCGCGTGGACCTGGACCAGGGTCAGGACCTGAGCGGCGACGCTCAGTCGCGCAGCCGGGCCACCAGCGGCGTCAGGGCCTCGAGCTGGTCGAGCACGCCCGCCAGCTCATCGGCGCGCCGCTCCCCCGGCGCGAAACCGGTGGCGTCGAAGTCGGTGAACAGCGAGAGGGCGAGCTGGCCCCGGACCGCGTGCAGGCGGACGTTGGCCGTCACGGTGCGCCAGTGCTCGACGGCTCGCACGCCACCGTCGGCGCCGTACGAGACGAAGGCGACCGCCTTGTCGTTCCACTCGGGGAAGAGCACGTCGAGGGCGTTCTTCATCGCGGCCGGAACGCCGTGGTTGTACTCGGGCGTCACCCACACGAAGGCGTCGTAGGAGTCGACGGCCCGGCTCCACGCCCGCGTCTCCTCCGAGGCGTACTGGCGGTTGGCGGCACCCGGCACGACCGGGTCGTCGAGCAGCTCGAGGGCGAAGTCAGCGATGTCGAGGATGTCGTACGTCGCGCCGTCACGGCCGGCGGCCTGCTTGGCCACCCACTCGGCGACAGCCGCGCCCTGTCGGCCCGGGCGGGTGCTGCCGACGACGATGGCGATCGAGGGGATGCTCATGGGTTGCGTTCACTCCTGGGGTGGTGACGGGGGTCCGTTGAACACAACAAGTTGAACACGCAACTATTCCCCGGGAGGAGCTCAGCCCGCAGCCGGGAACGCCTCCTCGAAGAGGGCCTCCAGCTCGGGGGTCGACTCGGCGCTGTAGCCGCAGAGCGACACCGCGCCCTCGCTCGCGCTCACGAGGTAGGAGCGCCCCTCCTCGAAGCGCACCGCCAGCAGCAGCTCCTGCAGCTCACGTGACGGGGAGGCCACGACGACCGTGTCGCCCGACCCACCCGCGAACCAGCGGGTGACGTCGAGGGTCGCCCGACCCTCCTGCACCCTCGTCACGGTGCCCTCGAAGGCGAGGTCCTTCGCCGCCAGCGTCTCGGCGTTCGCGACCCCGCACCGGGCGCCGGCAGGCAGCGGCTCGGCGACCAGCTCGACGACCTGGTCGGAGGCCGACGGCTCCTGCGCCTCGGGGCTGTCGTCCGCGCCCGAGCAGCCCGACAGGCCCAGCACCAGCACCAGCACCGCGGCGATCGCGGGCAGCAGGGTCGTACGACGCAACATGGCTCCTCCTGGCTGTGTGTCGCGCCCAGCGTGGCACAGGGTCGTGCGTGCAGGCCGGGCGTGCAGTGGTGGGACGCGGCACGGGCGCCGGAGGTTCCCCTCCGGCGCCCGTGCGCGTGGTGCTGCGGTGGATCAGATCAGAAGTCCATGCCACCCATGCCACCGGTCGGGTCACCCATCGGGGCGGCCTTCTCCGGCTTGTCGGCCACGAC
>JAJPEO010000167.1 GCA_021166815.1 Nocardioides sp. | reverse complement strand
CATCTCCCCCCGTCGTGCCGTGCCCGCGCACATAGCCCGCCCGGAGTACGTCGACAAGCCCACGCCCGAGCGGTTCAGCGGCAGCGAGATCAAGGACGCCGAGACCATCGAGAAGATGCGGGTCGCCGGACGACTGGCCGCACAGGCGCGCGAGCTGGTCGGGTCGCACGTCGCCCCGGGCATCACCACCGACGAGCTGGACCGCATCGGTCACGAGTTCCTCTGCGACCACGGCGCCTACCCGTCGACCCTGGGCTACCGGGGGTTCCCGAAGTCCCTGTGCTCGAGCGTCAACGAGGTCATCTGCCACGGCATCCCCGACTCGCGCGTGGTCGAGGACGGCGACATCGTCAACATCGACATCACCGCCTACCTCGACGGAGTGCACGGTGACACCAACGCCACGTTCCTCGCCGGGGACGTCGACGAGGAGTCGCGCCTGCTGGTCGAACGCACCAGGGAGGCGCTCGACCGCGCGATCAAGGCCGTGAAGCCCGGCCGCCGCATCAATGTCATCGGACGCGTCATCGAGGCCTACGCCAAGCGCTTCGACTACGGCGTCGTGCGCGACTTCACCGGCCACGGCATCGGCACCGCCTTCCACTCCGGGCTGATCATCCCCCACTACGACGACCCCCGCTTCGACGACGAGATCCAGATCGGGATGACGTTCACGATCGAGCCGATGCTCAACCTGGGCACCCCGGACTACGACATGTGGGAGGACGGCTGGACCGTCGTCACCAAGGACCGCCGTCGCTCTGCCCAGTTCGAGCACACGCTGCTGGTCACCGCCGATGGTGCCGAGGTGCTCACGCAGCCCTGACCACCCCATGGCCCTAGACTGGCCGAGCGAGTGGGTCGGTCGGGCGGCCGCGGCACCGGTGCGAGCCGGTGTCGAGGAAGGTCCGGGCTCCACAGGGCACGGTGGTGGCCAACAGCCACCCGGGGCAACCCGCGGGACAGTGCCACAGAGAACAGACCGCCACTCCCACCCCGGTGGGAGCGGCAAGGGTGAAACGGTGGTGCAAGAGACCACCAGTGCGCCAGGCGACTGGCGCAGCTAGGCAAACCCCACCCGGAGCAAGATCAGACAGGATGCGCTCGAGGGCTGCCCGCCCGAGCATCCGGGTAGATCGCACGAGGGGGTCGGCAACGGCTCCCCCAGATGGATGGTCGCCCCTCTCCGGTCCTGGACCGGGAGGACAGAACCCGGCCTACAGACCGGCCCACTCGCCCCGCTGCGCCGCCGCCCCGCGACCTCACACCAGGCGGAACTCCACGCTGCGCGTCGCCGGGTCGGCGTCGACGAGCTCCACGACCACGTCCTGGCCGACCGGCAGGGCACGGTCGCCGCGGACGACGGCCTCGATCGCGGGGTCCTGGATCGTGACCTCACCGCGGGTCTCGTCCTTCTCGTCCGCCTCCACGACGACCCCGTCGAACGTGTCACCCACGTTGTCGGCGAGCAGGAGCGCCTCGCACAGGTTGACGACCGCGCTCTCGTACTGGCTGGCTCGCCGACCCGACTCGCGCATCGTGTCGGGCAGGCCCGGGAGCGCCTCGCGCACCCATGCGGGCACCGGCTCCCCCGCGCTCAGCGCGACGCACACCTCGAGGGCGTAGCGGTCGACGAGACGACGCAGGGGGGCCGTCACGTGGGCGTACGGGGCGGCCACCGCGGAGTGCTCGACCTGCTCGGGGAGAGTGCCGTCGAAGGCGGCGTACCCGGAGCCGCGCAGGAGGCGGGTGCTCGCGACGACCATGGCGGCGTGGTGCGGCTCGGCGGGGTCGAGCGACCGGATGAGCTCGGGGTAGTCGACGTCGCGACCCCACTCGATGCCCAGGGCGTGGGCCGTGCGGCGCAGGCGCTTGATGTCGCGTGGGTCAGCCGGCGGCAGGGTGCGCAGGACGCCCACTCCCGCCTCGAGCATGAGTCCGGCCGCAACCATGCCGGTGAGCAGCGAGATCTGGGCGTTCCACTCCTCCACGGGCAGGAGCCGGCGGAACTCCAGGTGCCAGTGGTCGCCGTCGGCGACGAGCTCCTGCTCGGGCAGCGGCAGCGAGACGCCACCGCGCGCCACCTCCTGCTCCATGCGGAGCTGCCCCACCTCCCGCAGCAGCGCGAGGCTCTCGTCCGCGTTGCCCGAGTCGATGGCCTCCTGCGCCTGCTCGTAGGACAGCTGGGCGCGCGAGCGCACCATCGCCCGCGTGACCGAGGCCGAGGTCTGCGAGCCGTCGGCGGCCAGCGTGATGGTCCACAGCAGCGCCGGCCTGGTGCGGTCCGGCAGCAGCGACGCGGCGTCCTCGCTCAGCGCCGTGGGGTGCAGGGGCACCTTGGAGTCGGCGCCGTACAACGTCTCGCCCCGCCGGTGGGCCTCCTGGTCGATGTCGTCACCGGGCTGCACGAATGCCGCGACGTCGGCGATGGCGTAGTGGACGACGTAGCCGTCACCGTCGCGCGCGACGTGCAGGGCCTGGTCGAGGTCCCGCGCACCGTCCGGGTCGATGGTGACGAGCTCGATGTCGGTCCTGTCCGGGCCCGACTCGGGGACAGCGGCGGCCACGCGCTCGGCGGCGGCCTCGACCGCGGCGGGGAAGGCCGGGCTCACGGAGACCTCGTCCTGGATGCGGGCGATGCCCGCGCGCAGCGTCTGCGCCGGGACGCTGTCCTCGGGGCACCGGACCGACAGCACGCGCTTGCTCGACATGGCTTCGACCCTAACGAAGCCCCCACGCCAGTGGCTCCGCCCCGCCTCCTACCCTTGGCGCGTGCTGATCCTGCTTCCCCCGAGCGAAGGCAAGACCGCCCCCACGCGCGGCAAGGCCCTGGAGCAGGGGTCCCTCTCCTTCCCGTCGTTGCGGCCGACGCGTGAACGGCTCGTCGACGCCCTCGTCACGCTGTGCCGCGACGAACCGGGCGCGGCCTGCACCGCGTACTGGATGTTGAGCCCCCACTGCGCGCCATCGCCCAGCAGCTGCTCGAAACGCGGCGTGTCCTGCGGCGTGGAAATCAGCAGGATGTCGCGGATCCCC
>JAJPEO010000284.1 GCA_021166815.1 Nocardioides sp. | reverse complement strand
CGAGGCTCGCTTCGCTCGCACCTCAACCAGCGAGTCAGCCGGCTCGCACCTCAACCAGCGAGTCAGCCGGCTCGCACCTCAACCAGCGAGTCAGCCGGCTCGCACCTCGACCAGCGAGTCAGCTCAACCAGCGAGGCAGTCACTCAGCGAGGCAGGCCGAGCACCAGCCGAAGACCGAGAGGTGCCCGACGTCCACGGTGAACCCGTCCTCGGCCAGCCCGGCCACCAGCGACGCGGCCGCCTCGGGATCGAGGGACCGTACGGCTCCACACCCACGGCAGACCGCGTGGATGTGCTCCGGCTCGCGCGCGGAGTGGTAGGTCGGCGCGCGGTCGGAGAGGTGGACGTGGCGTACGAGGCCCAGCGACTCCAGGACCTCGAGGGTGCGGTAGACCGTGGAGGCGTTGACCGACGCCACCTGCCCGCGGACGTGCGCGAGCACCTCGTCGGGCGTCGCGTGGCCGAGGTGCTCGACCGCGCGCAGGATGAGCTCGCGCTGCGGCGTCAGCCGCAGGCCGCTGCTGCGCAGCCGGTCGCGCAGGCGCCGCTCGTCGCTCATGCCCTCTTCAGGCGCGCCCACAGGTGGGGCTGCAGCTCCTGACCCATCGCGGCCATGTCGTAGGCGTAGAGCAGGTCGCCCTCGACGTTGCCGTACATCCGCGAGCCGCCCTCGACGTGCTTGGCGGTCTCGGTGTAGGCCACTCCGGCGGTGTGCAGCTCGACCTTGCCGTCGGCGGCCTGGCCGTACCAGATCTCGCTGATGCCGCTCGCGTGCGAGAGGAGGAGCTCGATCTTGCCGGGCTCGGGGCAGCGCAGGAAGCCCGCCTCCATGCCGGCCGGACGCACGAAGGTGCCCTCGTCGTCGACGATCCAGGCCCGCGCCATGTAGTGGAAGAAGGGGCGGCCGTCGTGGGTGAAGATCAGCTCCTGGCCGAAGGAGAACTTCTCGATCGTGGGGTAGTCACCGTGGCCGTTGCCGCGCCAGGTGCCCAGCAGCCAGGCCACGGGCGCGCAGTTGGGGTGGAGGTTGTCCGGCAGCTCGAAGGGCATGGCCTCACTCTAGTGTGGAGCCATGACTCGATCCCTGGTCGTCAAGGTCACCTGCGGAGCCGAGGACGCAGAGCGGTGCAACCAGGCGTTCACCGTGGCGGCCGCCGCTGCCGCCGCGGGGGCCGAGGTGACGCTCTGGCTCACCGGCGAGGCCGCGTGGTTCGCCGTCCCCGGTCGCGCCGAGGAGTTCGACCTCCCGCTCGCGACCCCGCTCGCCGACCTGCTCACCACCGTGGCCGACCTGGGCCAGGTCCGGCTGTGCACGCAGTGCGCGGCACGGCGAGGGATCGGCGAGGGCGACGTACGCGACGGCGTCACGATCGCGGGGGCCGCCACGTTCGCCGAGCAGGTCCTCGACGACGGGGTGCAGGCGCTGGTCTACTGACGTCACCTCCCGTTCATCCCGCGGTGGGATGATCCGCCCCATGTCGGATCCCACCGTCCTGCCCAGCACCACGTCCCCCTCCGTCGACGAGGGTCCGACCGCTGAGCCGTACGCCCACCCGTCCGACACCTTCGACGTCGAGCCGCCGTACGTCCCCGACCACGACGCGATCGCGGCGGTGGAGAAGTACGACGACCGCTTCCTCGACCGCGAGCTGTCGTGGCTGGCGTTCAACCAGCGCGTCCTCGAGCTCGCCGAGGACCCCGACCTGCCGCTGCTGGAGCGGGCCCGGTTCCTCGCGATCTTCGCGAGCAACCTCGACGAGTTCTTCATGGTCCGCGTCGCCGGCCTCAAGCGCCGCATCGCCGCCGGGGTCGCCGTACGCGCCGCCAGCGGGTTGCTGCCGCGCGACCAGATCGACGCCCTCTGGGTCCGGACCCGCGAGCTCATGGAGCGCCACGCGCGGGTCTTCCAGGACCAGGTCATGCCCGCGCTGGGCAGCCAGGGCATCGAGATCGTCCGGTGGGGCGACCTCGACCGCGACGAGCAGAAGCACTGCAAGAAGGTCTTCAAGGACCGCGTCTTCCCCGTCCTCACGCCGCTGGCGGTCGACCCGGCCCACCCCTTCCCCTACATCTCCGGGCTCTCGCTCAACCTCGCCGTCGTGGTGCGCAACCCCGAGACGGGCACCGAGCACTTCGCACGCGTCAAGGTGCCGCAGACCTTCTCGCGGTTCGTGCCGCTGGGCTCGCAGCGCTTCGTGCCGCTCGAGGACGTCATCGCCGAGCACCTCAAGCGGCTGTTCCCGGGCATGGAGATCGTCACCGCCCACACCTTCCGGGTCACCCGCAACGAGGACCTCGAGGTCGAGGAGGACGACGCCGAGAACCTCCTCAAGGCCCTCGAGAAGGAGCTGCTGCGCCGGCGCTTCGGCGCCCCCGTGCGCCTGGAGGTCGAGGAGTCGATGGAGCCGCGGGTGCTCGACCTGCTGGTCTCCGAGCTGGGGGTCGACCGCGCCGAGGTGGTCTCCCTGCCCGGCCCGCTCGACCTGACCGGCCTGCACTCCATCGCCGACCTGCCGCGCGACGACCTCAAGTACCCCACCTTCCTCCCCTCCACGCACCCCTCACTCGCGGAGGTCGAGTCGGCCTCCCCGGTCGACGTGTTCGAGTCCGTGCGCCGCCAAGACGTCCTCGTCCACCACCCGTACGACTCCTTCGCCACCAGCGTGCAGCGCTTCCTCGAGCAGGCCGCGGCCGACCCGCACGTGCTGGCGATCAAGCAGACGCTCTACCGCACCTCCGGTGACAGCCCGATCATCGACGCCCTCGTCGACGCCGCCCAGGCCGGCAAGCAGGTGCTGGTGCTCGTCGAGATCAAGG
>JAJPEO010000106.1 GCA_021166815.1 Nocardioides sp. | reverse complement strand
CGGCACGGTCGTCAACGTCGCGCTCCGCACGATGGGCGCCGACCTCGACGCGTCGCTCGCCCAGCTGCAGTGGATCGTCAACGGCTACTTCCTCTCCCTGGCGTCGCTGATCCTGCTCGGCGGGGCGCTGGGTGACCGGTTCGGCCGGCGCCGGGTGTTCGTCGTCGGCACGGTGTGGTTCGCGCTCGCGTCGCTGGCCTGCGGGCTGGCGCCGACGGCCGAGGTCCTGATCGGGGCGCGGGTGCTGCAGGGGGTCGGTGGCGCGCTGCTGACCCCGGGCAGCCTGGCGCTGCTGCAGTCGGCGTTCCGGCCGGAGGACCGCGGTCGGGCGATCGGCGCCTGGTCGGGTCTCGGCGGCATCGCCACCGCCGCGGGCCCGCTGGTCGGCGGCCTCCTGGTCGACCACGCCTCGTGGCGCTGGATCTTCCTCATCAACCTGCCGCTCGCCGTGCTGACCGTCTGGCTCGCGCAGCGCCACGTCCCCGAGTCGCGCAGCCCTGCCGCCCATGGCCGCTTCGACGTGGCGGGCGCGGCGCTGGCCACGGCCGCGCTGGCGACGCTGACCTTCACCCTCACCGACTGGCACCACCCGTGGGCGACGTGGTCGCTCGCCGCGGCGGTGGTGGCCGCGGTCGGCTTCGTCGTGGTGGAGCGGCGTACGCGCCGGCCGATGGTGCCGCTGCGCCTCTTCCGCGACCGCACCTTCAGCGCCGCGAACGCCATGACGACGCTCGTGTACGCCGCGCTCGGCGCGATCCTGTTCTTCCTCGTCCTGCAGCTGCAGACGGTCGGCGGCTACAGCGCCCTCGAGGCGGGCCTGGCGACGCTGCCGGTCACCGTGTGCATGCTGCTGCTGGCCGCGCGCGGTGGCGAGCTCGGCCAGCGCATCGGTCCCCGCATCCCGATGACGGTGGGGCCGCTGGTCATGGCGGCCGGCACCGTGTGGCTGCTCGCCGTCGACGCCGACGTCGCCTGGTGGCGCGACGTGCTGCCGGGGCTGACGGTGTTCGGCCTCGGGCTGGCGCTGATGGTGGCGCCGCTGACGGCGACCGTGCTGGCAGCGGCACCCGACGAGCACACCGGGATCGCCAGCGGCATCAACAACGCCGTCGCCCGCGCCGGCTCGCTGCTCGCCGTCGCGGCCCTGCCGGTGGCGGTCGGGCTCACCGGCGCCGACTACCGGCGCGCGCGGGTGTTCGACGCGGCGTACGACGACGCGCTGCTGGCCTGCGCCGCCCTGCTGGTCCTCGGCGGCCTGGTGTCGTGGGTGGCGATCCCGCGCCGCGCCCCCGCATGACCCGCCCCGCGTGACCCGCCCCGCGGGACCCGCCCCCAAGCCCAGGTAACCGGCAGTTGATGGCACTACCCGGCGCGAATTCGCGCCGGGTAGTGCACCTAACTGCCGGTTACATGCGGGCTGCGGGGCCCTGGGTCGTCAGGCGTACGCCGACCTCACAGGTCGCGGTGGACCTCGTCGACGTCGGGGACCGCGGACGGCGAGCGGTTGAGGTTGACGATCGCGACGACCAGGCCGCCCCAGACCACCAGGATGGCGACGATCATCATGATGACGGCTGCGGTGCTCATGCCAGGTCTCCCTTCGAGCTGGTGTCGACCGGGCGGGTGTCGACCGATTCAGGATCCTCCAGCGACGTGCCCTTGCGCCACGGGATGGGGGCGAGGAAGTAGCCGAGCAGCATGACCGCTGCCGCGCTGCCCCAGCCGAAGAGCGCGAGCATCCACGTCGGGTAGCCCTCGTAGGGGGCGTCGATGTCGATCTTGAACGCCTCGAACAGCATGTAGCCCAGGGCGATCGGCGCGATGACGCCGATCAGCACCTTCCACCACCCGCCGAGCACGACGTTGGACGTGCGGCTGAGGTGCGCCGAGAGCACGGGCAGCGCCCGGATGCCCCAGGCCACCACGATCATCGAGACGAAGGCGACCAGCAGGATGCCGAACTGGTTGATGAAGTGGTCGACGATGTCGAGGACGTAGAGACCGCTGCTCGAGGAGAAGAACAGCACGCTGATGAGCGCGCACGGGATGCTCACGGCGGCGGCGGCGACCGGGCGGCTGAGGTCGAACTTGTCCCTCACCGCCGAGATGACGACCTCGATCACCGACACGAGCGACGTGAGCCCGGCGATGACGAGGGAGCCGAAGAACAGCACTCCGATGAAGGCGCCCCATGGGGCCTCGCTGATGATCGCGGGGAAGCCGACGAAGGCCAGGCCCACGCCGCTGCTGACCACCTCGTCCACGGCGACGCCCTGGGCCTGGGCCATGAAGCCGAGGGCCGCGAAGACGCCGATGCCGGCGAGGATCTCGAAGCTGGAGTTGGCGAACCCGACGACCAGGCCCGAGGCCGGCATGTCGGTGTCGTGGTGCACGTACGAGGAGTACGTGATCATGATGCCGAAGCCGATCGACAGCGAGAAGAAGATCTGGCCGAACGCAGCCGCCCAGACACCGGCATGGGTCAGCGCCTCCCAGTTGGGAGTGAACAGGGCGTCGAGCCCCTCCATCGCACCCGGCAGGAACAGCGACCGGATGACGAGGGCGAGGAAGGCGACCACGAGCACGGGGATGCCGACGACCGACGTCAGGCCGATGCCCTTCTCGACGCCCACCACCATGATCACGATGACGGCGAGCCACACGACGAGCAGCGGGACCAGGACGCCGGCGACCACGTTGAAGTCGACACCGGGGGACTCGCTGAGCTTGAGGTACTCGCCGAAGAAGAAGCCGTCGGGGGAGTCGCCCCACTTCTTGGTGAACGAGAAGAACGTGTAGCTCAGCGCCCACGCGATGACCGCGGCGTAGTAGACGGCGATCATGAAGCAGATGCCGACCTGCCACCACCCGAGGCCCTCTGCGGGGCGGCTCAGGCGCGCGAACGACAGCGGCGCCGAGCCGCGGTAGCGGTGCCCCAGCGCGTAGTCGAGGAACAGGAACGGGATTCCGGCCGTCAGCAGTGCGACGAGGTAGGGGATGATGAACGCCCCGCCACCGTTGTCGTACGCGATGTAGGGGAAGCGCCAGATGTTGCCCAGGCCGACGGCCGAGCCGATCGCCGCGAGGATGAAGACCTTGCGGGAGGAGAAGGCTCCTCGCTTCTTCTCGGCCTCGTGGGCCGCAGGGGTTGATGTGCTCAACGTGCCTCCTTCGTGGGCTTCTCGCCGTCGCGTGTCCTCCGGGGTGGCGAGGACCCCGCGGTGCACGGCGGATGTGATGCCAGTCACGGCAGCATCCCACAGATCGAGTGCCTAGAGTTCCTCGCATGCCCCGACGCCGCAGGACAGCGCTGGCCACCGCGTGTGCGCTGGCCGTCCTCGCCGCGGGATGCAGCAGCGCCGCGCCCGAAGAGTCGCCCGCGCCACCGACCCGTACGCCACCCTCCGCCAGCCCCGCGAGCGACGTGCCGCGCGTCGACGCCCCGGGGCCGCGGAACGAGCGGCTGTGGAGCGCCGACGTCCTCGTGCAGTGGGACCAGGCGCTGCCGGAGAAGACGGTCGCGACGATCGGGAGGCTGCGCGGTGTCGCCCACGTCGAGCGCATCGGTCTCGGCCAGGTCAGCGTCGACGGCCGTGTCCTCACGGTGGCGGCCGTGGACCCGGCTGCGTACCGGCTGTTCACGCGTGCCGACGTGGCCGACCTCCAGGAGGCGTGGGACCGCGTCGCGGCCGGAGAGCTGGCGCTGGAGAGGAGGCTGGCCACGCGGATCGCCGACGAGGACGGCATGGTCACCCTCGGTGCGATGAAGGACGCGCCGGTGATCCACGTCGGCGCCCACGCCCCGCAGGTGCCGACGATCGACCTGGTGGTCAACAGCGCCTGGGCCGAGCGGATCGGCATGTCGGTCGACAACGGCCTGCTGATCTCGACCGGGTCGGTGGCCCCCGCGACCATCCGCAAGCCGCTCGAGCGCCTCATCGGCGAGCACGCGTCGGTCCAGATGCTCGACGTCGCGTCACGGCTGGGCCTGGACCCCGACGCCGTCCTCACGGCGGTGCCGACCGGAGGCACGCTGAGCAGCCTCGTCGGCACCTTCAGCTACCGCGTCGCGGGGGGCAGCGTCGTCCCCGACGCCGGATGGGTCGCCCAGCACATCCGCACCGAGCAGGTGCCGATCCTCGGCAACGTCACCTGCCACAAGGACCTGTTCCCCCAGTTGCGTGCCGCACTGCTGGAGGTCGTCACCACCGGCCTGGCCGACGAGATCAACCCGGACGAGTTCGCCGGCTGCTACTACCCCCGGTTCATCGCCAACAGCACGACGCTCTCCAACCACGCCTTCGGCCTGGCCCTCGACGTCAACGTCCCGGGGAACCTGCGCGGCAGCGTGGGCGAGATCAACCGGGCCGTGGTCGACATCTTCAAGAAGTGGGGCTTCGCCTGGGGCGGCGACTGGCGCTGGACCGACCCGATGCACTTCGAGCTGGCCGAGGTACGCCGCCCCGGCTGACCCGACTCGCTGGCCCCTAGGCTCTCGCCCATGCGCGCAGCCCAGGTCGTCACCCTCACCGGTCCCGCCGACGTCGTCGTCCGCGACGTCCCCGAGCCCACGCCGGGCGCGCACGACGTGCTCGTCGAGGTGCACAGCGTCGGCGTCTCCTTCCCCGACCTGCTGATGTCGCGCGGGGAGTACCAGGTGAAGCCGGAGCCCCCGTTCACGCTCGGCGTCGACTTCGCCGGAGTGGTCCTGCACCCCGGCGCCGCGGAGTCCAGCGGCTTCGAGGTCGGCCAGCGCGTGTGCGGGGTCAACCTGCATGGCGGAGCGGCCGAGCAGGTCGCCAACCCGGTGGTCTTCACGTTCCCGCTGCCCGACGCCCTCTCCTTCGACGAGGGCGCCGCGATGCCCATGAACTACCTCACCGCCGAGTTCGCCCTGCGCGAGCGCGCCGGCCTGCGCGAGGGCGAGACCGTGCTGGTGCACGGCGCCTCCGGCGGGGTCGGTACGGCCACCCTCCAGGTCGCGCGCGGCATGGGGGCGCGGACCGTCGCCGTCGTCTCAACCGCGGCAAAGGCCGACACGGCGCGGGCGGCAGGGGCCGACGAGGTGGTCGTGCTCGCCGATGGCGACTTCCGCGCTGCCGTCCAGGACGTCACGGGCGGGCGCGGCGTCGACGTCGTGCTCGACGTGGTGGGGGGTGAGCTCTTCACCGACTCGCTGCGCGTGCTCCGGGAGGGAGGCCGCCTGCTGGTGGTCGGCTTCGCCGCCGGGCAGGGCATCCCCGAGGTGAAGGTCAACCGGCTGCTGCTCAACAACGTCGACGTCCGCGGCGTGGGCTGGGGCGCCTTCGCCATGGCGAAGCCCGGCTACATGCAGCGCCAGTGGCACGCGCTGGTGCCGATGATCGAGTCCGGCGTGGTCAGGCCACCGATCGGCGCGACCTACGACCTCGAGGGCTTCGGCCAGGCGCTGGTCGACATGGACGAGCGGCGGGCGCTCGGCAAGCTGGTCGTGCGCGTGCGCTGATCCGGGCGGTCTGTGGGTGGCGCGGGTTAGGGTCGGCCACGTGACGATTCTCGACGCCGCCCGTGAGGGCATGGACCCCGACATCCGTCCCCAGGACGACCTCTTCGGCCACGTCAACGGCCGGTGGCTGGACGAGGCCGAGATCCCGGCCGACAAGTCCGGCTGGGGCGCGTTCATCGCGCTGGCGGACGCGGCCGAGCAGGACGTCCGCGAGATCATCACGGAGCTGGCCGAGCGCCCGAGCGACGAGCTCAGTGTCGACGAGCGCAAGATCGGCGACCTGTACGCGTCCTTCATGGACACCGAGACCATCGAGGCGCGGGGCCTCGACCCGGTGCGCCCCCTGCTCGAGCAGGCACACGCCGTCTCCGACCTGCGCGACCTCGCGCGGTTCCTCGGGGCCTACGAGCGCATCGGCGGCGGCGGGCTGTTCGGCTCGTACATCACCCCCGACCGTGGCGACGCCTCGCGCAACATCGTCTACCTCGCCCAGGGCGGCCTCGGCCTGCCCGACGAGTCCTACTACCGCGAGGACAAGTTCGCCGAGATCCGCGAGGCCTACGTCGCCTACATGACGCGCCTGCTCGAGCTCGGCGAGCACCCCACGCCTGCCGAGACCGCGGCGGCGGTGCTGGCCTTCGAGACCCGGCTGGCCGAGGGGCACTGGGAGGCGTCGCAGACCCGCGAGGTCCAGAAGACCACCAACCACAAGACGATCGACGAGCTCAAGGCGTTGTGCCCGGCCTTCGACTTCGACGCATGGGTCGAGGCGCTGGGCGGGTCCGAGGTGACGCTGGCGCGCAGCATCGTCATGCAGCCCGACTTCTTCGAGCACCTGTCGGTGGTGCTGGAGGAGACCCCGATCGAGACGTGGCGCGACCTGCTCCACACCCGCATCCTGCGCGGTCGGGCGTCCTACCTCTCCGAGGCCTTCGTCGAGACCAACTTCGACTTCTACGGCCGCACCCTCAACGGCACCCCCGAGCTGCGCGAGCGCTGGAAGCGCGGGGTCGCCTTCGTCGAGGGCGCGATCGGCGAGGCCGTCGGCAAGGTCTACGTCGCGCGCCACTTCCCGCCGGAGTCCAAGCAGATGATGGACGAGCTGGTCGCCAACCTGGTCAAGGCCTACCGCGCCTCCATCGAGAAGCTCGACTGGATGGGCGAGGAGACCAAGC
Organism: Nocardioides sp.; assembly: GCA_021166815.1. Classification (GTDB taxonomy): domain Bacteria; phylum Actinomycetota; class Actinomycetes; order Propionibacteriales; family Nocardioidaceae; genus Nocardioides. The sequence continues at coordinate 7,287 of JAJPEO010000106.1, read as the reverse complement.
AGAAGGCGTACGCCAAGCTGGAGAAGTTCTACCCCAAGATCGGCTACCCCTCGCAGTTCCGCGACTACTCCGCGCTGGAGGTCTCCGCCGACGACCTGCTCGCCAACGTGGCCGCGAGCGCGGCGTACGAGACCGACCGCGAGCTGGCCAAGGTCGGCCAGCCGGTCGACCGCGAGGAGTGGCTGATGCTGCCCCAGACGGTCAACGCCTACTACCACCCCGGCACCAACGAGATCTGCTTCCCGGCGGCGATCCTGCAGCCCCCGTTCTTCAGCCCCGACGCCGAGCCGGCCGAGAACTACGGCGGCATCGGCGCCGTCATCGGCCACGAGATCGGCCACGGCTTCGACGACCAGGGCGCCCAGTACGACGGCGACGGCAACCTCCACGACTGGTGGACGGCCGACGACAAGACGGCGTTCGAGGGGAAGTCGCGCGCCCTCGTCGCCCAGTACGACGCCTTCGAGCCCCGTGAGCTGCCGGGCGAGCACGTCAACGGCCAGCTGACCGTGGGCGAGAACATCGGCGACCTCGGCGGCCTCACGATCGCCCACAAGGCGTACGTGATCAGCCAGGGCGGCGAGGCCTCCGAGGACGATCGGCGCACGCTCTTCCTCAACTGGGCCCACGTGTGGCGCACCAAGCGCCGCAAGGAGCAGGCGCTGCAGCTGCTCACCGTCGACCCGCACAGCCCGGCGGAGTTCCGCGCCAACATCGTGCGCAACCTCGACGAGTTCCACGAGGTGTTCGACACCCGTCCCGGCGACGGGCTGTGGCTCGACCCGGAGGCGCGCGTCCGGATCTGGTGAAGCCGGGACCTTCGACCCCCGTGCGCGCGTGCGCGCGGGACTAGGGTTGGGCCATGACCAGGACGGACGTGGACATCAACGGCGGCGTGGTGGTGGGCCACGATGGCTCGAAGGTCGCGAGCGTGGCAGTGAAGTACGCCGCCGGCCTGGCCCGCAGGCTCGGTGTGCCGCTGCACGTCGTGCGCGTCTGGAGCATCACGACCGCGCCTCGCCCCGACACCATGGAGCCGGGCTATGTCCCGCCCTTCGACGAGTTCGAGAAGGCCGTGCTCGACGAGCTCGCCGCGCACATGGAGGCGATCGGAGTGGTCGAGAACGGCCTCGAGGTGCAGCTGCACGCGGTGCGCGGCCAGGCGACCGAACGCCTGCTCGCGGCGGCCGAGGGCGCCGAGATGCTCGTCGTGGGCGCCCGCGGTGGCGGTGGCTTCAAGGGGTTGCGGTTCGGGTCGACCGCGAACCAGGTCGTGCGCCACACGACCGTCCCGGTGCTGGTCGTCCCCAACAACCCTGACTGAGACGGGCCGACTGCGGTGAGCAAGCCCGGCCACGACCAGGGTGCGTACTCCATCCGGTGCGAGTGGGGGCCCACGGGTGCGGCCGAGGTGGGCGCGACGTACGCCGTCGTCGTCGACGTGCTGTCGTTCACGACCACGCTGACGGTCGCGCTGGACCGCGGCATCGAGGTGTTCCCCTACCGCTGGAAGGACAGCCGGGCCACCGAGCACGCCCTGCGCCACGGGGCGACGCTGGCGATCGGCCGGTTCGAGGCGCTGGCCGGCACCGATGCGCGGCACGTGTCGCTGTCCCCGGCGAGCCTGGCTGAGGTCGAGGGGATCGAGCGGCTGGTGCTGCCCTCGCCCAACGGCTCGACGATCGCCACCGCCCTGGCCGGGGCCGGGACGACGGTGCTGGGCGCGTGCCTGCGCAACGCGCCGGCGGTGGCGCGCTGGCTCGCACCGCGCATCGGCGAGGGCGCCAGCGTGGTCCTGGTGCCAGCGGGTGAGCGGTGGCCCGACGACACGTTGCGCCCCGCGGTCGAGGACCTGTGGGGGGCGGGCGCGATCGTGGAGAGCCTGCAGCTGCTCGGCTTCGACGACTGCTCGCCCGAGGCGCGGGTGGCGTTGGCGGCGTGGCAGGCGGCGTCGTTGCCCGACGACCTCCTCGACTGCGCGAGCGGCCGTGAACTGGTCGAGGCCGGCTTCACCGCCGACGTGGAGATCTCGGCCGTGCACGACGTCAGCGAGGTGGTGCCCCTGCTCGACGGCGAGTCGTTCCGCGACGCGACGCGGCCGAGCGGGCCGCCGCGCCTGCGGCGGGTCTGAATCGCTGCTCTTCCCGGAAGGCCTGCGGATCCCTAGTGTGACCCCCGTCACTTCTTCGGTGACGTCCCCACACTCTCGGAGGTCTTCTCGTGCTCGGATCCACTCGTCGTCTCCTGATGGCGGTCGCCGCCGCCCTCGCCTGCCTGAGCCCGCTGCTCGCCCAGCTGCCCGCCCAGGCCGCCGCCCCGTCGTACGTCGCCCTCGGTGACTCCTACTCCTCCGGCACCGGCACGCGGTCCTACATCAACGACGGCACCAGCTGCCAGCGATCGACCTCCGCCTACCCGAGCCTCATCGCGACGGCCCGCGGCTACAGCCTCAACTTCCGCGCCTGCTCCGGCGCGACGATCCCCGACGTCACCAACACCCAGCTGGGCGCGCTGAGCAGCGCGACCAACTACGTCTCGATCTCGGTGGGCGGCAACGACGCCGGCTTCGCCGACGTGCTCACCGAGTGCGCGCTGCCGTGGTGGGCGAGCAACTGCAACGCGGCGATCGACACCGCCCAGAGCTTCATCAACAACACGCTGCCGGGTCGGCTCTCCACGCTCTACACCTCGATCCGCAGCAAGGCGCCCAACGCCAAGGTCGTCGTCGTGGGCTACCCGCGCATCTTCATGGGCGAGGACTGCAACGCCCTCACCTGGTTCTCCCCGGCGGAGGAGTCGCGCCTCAACTACACCGCCGACCTGCTCAACTCCAGGCTCGCCAGCGCCGCCTCGGCCAAGGGCTTCACCTTCGCCAACCCGACCAGCCGCTTCATCGGCCACGCCGTCTGCGACGCCGACGAGTGGATCAACGGCCTGTCCAACCCGATCTCGGAGAGCTACCACCCCAAGGTCAGCGGGCACGCCTACGGCTACACCCCGACCGTGAGCCCCGTCCTCACCGGCGCGACGCTGACGGTCACCAGCGCCCTGATCGCCGAGTCGGCGACGACCGCGGAGGCCCAGGCCGAGCGCCAGCGCACGTACGCCGCTGCCGACCGCACCATCCAGCCCAAGGAGTTCCGCATCCCCGACCTGAGCACGCGCCGTGCCCGGATCGCCGCCCGCAAGGCCGGGATCGACATCGACCGCTGGCTCGCCCGCAACACGCAGTAGCCGTCGCGGAGAAAGTCGCGCCGGCCCCCCACACCTGTGGAGGGCCGGCGCGCTGCGTCGGTGCGGGTTGGTAGACAAGGGGGCATGACCGCCTCGACCGCGACGACCGACGTACGCCGCTCCGCGCGATCCGCTGCCGAGCGCCACCTGCGCGCGCTGGTCGGCCGCGACGACGCCAGCCTGCGCGAGGACCAGTGGGCCGCGATCGAGGCGCTGGCGGTCGACAAGCGCCGCGCCCTGGTCGTGCAGCGCACCGGCTGGGGCAAGTCGGCGGTCTACTTCGTGGCCACGCTCCTGCTCCGCGAGGCGGGCGCCGGGCCGACGGTGATCATCTCGCCGCTGCTCGCGCTCATGCGCAACCAGATCGCGGCCGCCGAGCGTGCCGGCATCCGCGCGGTGACGATCAACTCCACCAACATGGAGTCGTGGGAGCCGATCCACCAGCAGATCCACGCCGGTGAGGTCGACGTGCTGCTCGTCAGTCCCGAGCGGCTCAACAACCCCGGGTTCCGCGACGAGGTGCTGCCCCGGCTCGCGGCCACGTGCGGCCTGCTCGTGGTCGACGAGGCGCACTGCATCTCCGACTGGGGCCACGACTTCCGCCCCGACTACCGCCGCATCCGCACGCTCCTGGGCGACCTCCCGACGGGCATCCCGGTGCTCGCCACCACCGCGACGGCCAACGCCCGCGTCACCACCGACGTCGCCGAGCAGCTCGGAGTGCGCGCCGACGGCGCGCCCGTCGACGTGCTGGTCCAGCGCGGCTCCCTGGACCGCGAGTCCCTGCGCCTGGGGGTCGTACGCCTCACCACGCCCGAGCAGCGGCTCGCGTGGCTGGCCGACCACCTCGCCGAGCAGCCCGGGTCGGGCATCGTCTACTGCCTCACCGTCGCCGCCACCCAGCAGGTCGCGGCCTACCTGCGCGACCGCGGCCTGGAGGTCGCGGCCTACTCCGGCCAGACCGAGCCCACCGAGCGCCAAGCCCTCGAGCACGACCTCGTCACCGGACGGGTCAAGGCGTTGATCGCCACGAGCGCCCTCGGCATGGGCTTCGACGCGAGCCTCGGGTTCGTCATCAACCTGGGTGCTCCGCAGTCGCCCGTGGCCTACTACCAGCAGGTCGGCCGCGCCGGTCGTGGCACCGACGACGCGACGGTCGTGCTGCTCCCGCAGATCGAGGACCGCGACATCTGGGCCTACTTCGCCTCCCTGGGCTTCCCCCGCGAGGAGCAGGTGCGAGAGACGCTGGCCGTCCTGGCCGAGTCCGACCGCCCGATGTCGACCGCCACGCTCGAGACCCGCGTCGACCTGGGGCGCAACCGCCTGGAGTCGATGCTCAAGGTGCTCGACGTCGACGGCGCCGCCCGCCGCGTGCAGGGCGGCTGGGTCGCCACGGGTGAGCCGTGGCACTACGACGCCGAGCGCTACGCCCGCGTCGCCGAGGCGCGCGAGCGCGAGCAGCAGGCGATGCTCGACTACCTCACGACCGACCGGTGCCGCATGCGCTACCTCCGCGAGCAGCTCGACGACCCCGAGGCCGTCGACTGCGGCCGGTGCGACAACTGCGGCGGTCTCGCCCTCTCGTCGCAGGTGAGCGACGCCGCGGTCGCCGAGGCCGGCGTACGCCTCAGCCGCCCGGGCGTCGAGCTCGAGCCGCGCAAGATGTGGCCCACCGCGCTGGCCAACCTCGGCATCGACCTCAAGGGCAAGATCACCGCGGGCGCCGAGTCCGGCCGCGTCATCGCCCGGCTCACGGACCTGGGCCACGGCCAGGCCTTGCGCGAGCTGTTCCGCGAGGACACCCCCGACGGACCGGTGCCGCCCCAGCTCGCGCAGGCCCTGATGGCGGTGATGAAGGACTGGTCCGCCGACTGGCCGGCCCGCCCCGAGGCCATCGTGCTCGTCGAGTCTGCACGCCGCCCCGCCCTGGTGGCCGACCTGGCCGAGGGACTGTCGCGGGTGATGCAGGTCCCGGTCATCGGCCGCTTCGCCATCGTCGACCCGGCGGTGCCCCCGGGCGCCGGGCAGGCCAACAGCGCCCACCGCGTCGCTGCCGTACGCCGACGGTTCGCCCTCGCCGCCGACGTGCCCTCCGGCGCCAGCATCCTGCTCGTCGACGACGTCGCCATGACCGGCTGGACGCTCACCATGGCCGCGGTCGCGCTGCGAGACGCGGGCGCGGAGGTCGTGCTCCCCCTCGCGCTGGCGTCCCAAGCCTGATCGCAGCGCCCGAGCCTTACCGAACAGTCAGGGGGTCCGGACGCCCCCCAGACCCCCTGACTGTTCGGTAACGGTCGTGGTCCCTCGCGAGCCCCGCCGGAATTCAGGCGGAATGTGGACGTGGCAGGTGCTCGGCCCACAACGCGGTGGCCTCGCGCTCGGCCAGCCATGCCTCGAGGTCGAGGGCCGGCGGGCGCAGCCGCCACTGCCTCTCCTGCGCCGCGGCGAACCGGGCCCGGCCCCGCACCGACCGCAACCGCTCGACGAGCGCCCCCGGCTCCCGGGTGTGGGCGTACGTCACCCGCGTCACCTCCAGGCCCAGGCGCCTCAGGTTCTCCTCCTTGGTGATGTCCCATGTCTGCTGAGCCGCCTGTCGGTGGTCGGCTCCGTCGATCTCGATCACGGCGCCCGCCTCCATGTCGATGGCGTCCACCTCGCCGATGCGTCGGCCGGCGAGGTCCTCGACCACGACGTTGACCTCCATCGGGGCCCAGCCCGCGTCCTCCTCGGCGAGCGTGCGCACCCTGACCTCGAGGGGCGACCTCGCACGCCCTCGCGCGCGGGCCAGGGCCCAGTCGGCCACGGCGCGCCGCCGGGCGGCGCGACGGGCAGCGGCGTAGGCCGCCATCCGGGGCAGCGAGGTGAGGCGTCCGGCGAGGGCGGACTCGAGCACCACGAGTGCCTCCCGCTCCCCGTGGGCCCGCATCTCGTCGAAGACCGCGCGCTCGGGCCGGGTCACCCGGACTCCGTAGCGGCTCCACACCTCCCACTCCGGCAGCCGTTCGAAGGAGACCCGGATCTCCGGGCGCCGGCGTACGCCACCCCGGTGGCCCACCGCCACCGGCACCGGCAGCGGCGTCGTGCCGTCCTGGTCGACGCCGTCGAACCACGCGGCCCCGGCGAGCAGGCAGGCGGCCCACCCGGTCACGGCGCCGCCCGGGGGCAGGGTGGCCGCGACCTCGACGACGCGCTGCTGCGGGACCTGCCCGTCGACGTCGGATGGCACGTGGAGGCCAGACCCCGTACGTCGCCATCGCCCACCGCGTGCCTGGTCGGCGGTGAGCCCCGGCCCGACGCGCCGGGGGTGCACCACGGGTACGCGGGCGGCGACGGGGTCCCACCGGTGCCTGGCCACGGCCACGAGGATGGCCCAGGTCGGACGTACGCCGCCGGTCTCGTCCACAGCCCCCGGCCCCCGGCAGCCGCTACCGAACAGTCAGGGGGTCCGGACGCCGCCCAGACCCCCTGACTGTTCGGTAACGCGCGGCGAGACCGCCCACAACGGCGGAGCCGCCGCGACCTGGTGTGGTCTGCGGCGGCTCCTGTGTGGCCGATGACGGGTTGCGTCAGTGGCCAGCCATCACGGTCGGGTCGACCGGAGTCTCTGCGGGGCGGCGCGGCAGGAAGAAGGCCGGGATCAGGCAGGCGGCCACCAGCACCGTCGCGACGACGAACACCGTGGCGAAGCCGCCGGCCATGTCGTGCAGGGCCGTGCCGAAGATGCCCTCGAGCCCGGCCGGGTCGATGCCGAGCTGCTGGGCCGCCTGGGCGAGGACGGCGGGGTCGTCGCTGTTGTCGGCGACCTGGTTGATCGCCCCGGCCTGCTTGATCGCGGAGGACTTCACGAACTCGTTGGTGAGGATCACCGAGAAGAGCGCCGTGCCGATCGAAGCCGCGACCTGCTGCTGGATGTTGAGCAGGGTCGAGCCGCGCGCGATGTTGTGGTCGGTGAGCGTGGCCAGGGCCGCGGTCATGATGGGCATCATCGTGGCGCCCATGCCCAGACCCATGATGAACAGCGCCAGCAGGAGCCGCCAGTACGGCGTGTCCGCC
>JAJPEO010000086.1 GCA_021166815.1 Nocardioides sp. | reverse complement strand
ACGACGTCTGCCGCGAGCGCCGGAGCCGGTGTGACACCGGCGGTCAGCACGAGCACGGCCAGCCCGAGCCTGGTTCCCATGCGCACCTCCTCGTCCGTGACCGGATCAACGAGCAGGTGTGACGTGCGTTACGCCGGGTCGCCCCGGTGCGTCGGTCAGAGCGGGATGTTGCCGTGCTGTCCGCGCAGCGCTCCGTGCTGCTCGACCTCCGCGGCGATGGCCCGGGCGATGGCGCCGCGCGTGTGCTCGGGCTCGACCACCTCGTCCACGACGCCGATCTCGATCGCGCGCTCGACACCGCCGGCCAGTCGCTCGTGCTCGGCCGCCAGCTCGTTCTCGACCTGGGACCTGATGTCGGGGCCCACCTCGGCGAGCTTGCGCCGGTGCAGGACGCGCACGGCGGCCACCGCACCCATCACGGCGACCTCCGCCCCCGGCCAGGCGAACACCCGCGTGGCGCCGAGGGAGCGGGCGTTCATCGCGATGTAGGCGCCGCCGTAGGTCTTGCGGGTCACCAGGGTCACGCGCGGGACGACCGCCTCGCCGAAGGCGTGGAGCAGCTTCGCTCCGCGGCGTACGACGCCGTCCCACTCCTGCCCGACGCCGGGGAGGTAGCCCGGGACGTCGACCAGGACGACCAGCGGCAGCCCGAAGGCGTCGCACATCCGCACGAAGCGGGCGGCCTTCTCGGCCGAGAGGGAGTCCAGGCAGCCGCCCAGACGCAGCGGGTTGTTGGCGATGACGCCGACGCTGCGTCCCCCGAGGCGACCCAGGGAGGTCACGATGTTGGGCGCCCACCGGGCGTGCAGCTCCAGCGCGGTGCCCTCGTCGAGCAGCCCCTCGACGAGCGGGTGCACGTCGTAGGCGCGCTTGCGCGACTCGGGCAGCAGCGCGCCGAGGTCACGGTCGGCGACTGAGTCGGGATCCAGGGTGCCCTGGGCTCCCAGCAGGGAGGCCAGGGCACGAGCGCGCTGCAGGGCCTCGGCCTCGCTGTCGGTGAGCACGTGGACGACGCCGGAACGGCGCCCGTGGGGCTCGGGACCGCCGAGGCGGAGCATGTCGACGTCCTCGCCGGTGACCGAGCGCACGACGTCGGGCCCGGTCACGAAGATGCGGCCCTCGGGGCCGAGGACGACCACGTCGGTGAGCGCCGGGCCGTAGGCCGCGCCGCCGGCGGCGGGGCCGAGCACGACGGAGATCTGCGGGATCTTCCCCGACGCCCGGGTCATGGCGTGGAACACCAGCCCGACCGCGTGCAGGGACAGCACGCCCTCGGCGAGGCGGGCCCCGCCGGAGTGCCACAGGCCGATGATCGGCACGCCGTCGCTCATCGCTCGGTCGTACGCCGTGACGACGACGGAGCAGCCGGCATCGCCCATCGCGCCGCCCATCACCGTGGCGTCGTTGCAGAACGCCACGACGGGGGAGCCGTCGACGAGCCCGGTGGCGGCCAGCATGCCGGAGCCGTCGTCGGGACTGATGAGCTCGAGGGAGCCGTCGTCGAAGAGGGCCGTGAGGCGGTGCACGGGGTTGCGGGGGTCGTCCTGCCGGGGCAGCTTCACCGGGGGAGCAGTCGTCGTCATCAGGAGCTCCCGAACGCGACCGCGACGTTGGCGCCGCCGAAGCCGAAGGAGTTGTTGAGGGCGACGACGTCGCCGGCGGGCAGGTCGCGCCTGGACGTCGGGATGTCGAGGTCGACGGCGGGGTCCCGCTCGTCGAGGTTGATCGTCGGTGGGCTCACGCGGTGGTGCAGCGCCAGGACGGTCGCCACCGCCTCGAGCGCGCCCGCGCCGCCCAGCAGGTGGCCGGTCATCGACTTGGTGCTCGTCACGACGCACTGCTCGACGGCGGAGCCGAGGACGCTGTGCAGCATGAGCCCCTCGGCCACGTCGCCCTGGGGCGTCGAGGTGGCGTGGGCGTTGACGTGGACGACCGAGGACGGGTCGATCTGCCCGTCCGCCAGCGCCCCCTGGATCGCCCGGGTGCCTCCGCGCCCGGCCGGGTCGGGCTGGGCGATGTCGTGGGCGTCGTTGCTGATGCCGGCGCCCAGGACGGTGGCGTAGATGCGAGCTCCGCGGGCCCGGGCGTGCTCCTCGGACTCCAGGACGAGCGCGCCGCTGCCCTCGCCGAGGACGAAGCCGTCGCGGGCGGTGTCCCAGGGCCGCGACACCGTGGTCGGGTCGCCGTCGTTCTTCGACAGGGCCATCATCTGGGCGAAGGCGGCCATCGGGAGCGGGTGGATCGCTGCCTCGGTGCCGCCGGCGATGACGACGTCGGCGCGACCCCAGCGGATCAGGTCGAGCGCCATGGCGATCGCCTCGTTGCCCGACGCGCAGGCGCTGGTGGGGGCGTGGACCGCGGCACGTGCGCCGTAGGCGAGGGACACGTTGGCCGCGGGAGCGTTGGGCATGAGCATCGGCACGGCCAGGGGGGACACGCGGCGCGGGCCCTTCTCCTTGAGCGCGTCGTAGTTGCTCAACAGGGTGGTGACCCCTCCGATGCCCGAGGCCAGCGACACGGCGAGCCGTTCGGGGTCGACGTCCTCGCCGAGCCCGGCATCGGCCCAGGCCTCGGCTGCGGCCACCATCGCGAACTGGCTGGACCGGTCGAGGCGGCGGGCCTTCACCCGGTCCAGGACCTCGGAGGGCTCGACGGCCACGCGTGCGGCGATGCGCACGGGGAGCTCGTCGGCCCAGGGCTCCTCGAGGTGGCGTACGCCGGACTGGCCGGCGAGGAGTGCGTTCCACGTGGTGGGGACGTCTCCGCCCAGGGGCGAGGTGGTGCCCAGTCCAGTGACCACGACACGGCGCGAGGACATGAGGGAACTCCGATCGGAAGGGGGCTGTCAGGGCAGGGCGAGGCGCGGGTGACCGGGGCTGGTCCGGTCACCCGCGCTCGGGGGGTCAGGCGGGGAGGGGGCGCTCCATGAAGGAGACGGCGTCACCGACGGTGCGCCGGGGCTTCACCACGTCGTAGGGGATGCT
>JAJPEO010000083.1 GCA_021166815.1 Nocardioides sp. | reverse complement strand
CGCGCCGGCACGCCGAGCCGGTTGGCCATGAGCGCCATGGTCGCGGCGTACTGCTCGTCGTTGCCGACCTGCGCGGTCGCGTCGATGAAGCCGGGGCCGAGCCGCTCCTCGCTCTGGCCCGGGGCGAACTCGCGTTCCCAGCCGCTCGCGCCGTCGCTGTAGCGACCACGCTGGCGCAGCCGCTTGGCGATGCGGAACACCGCGTCCATCTCGGTCAGGGAGCCCGCCGCCCACACCTCCGTCGGCAGGGTCAGGAACTCGGCGGCCTTCCACAGCCGCATGTCCGGCTCGGGCCACGGCTCCATGTCGCGCTGGAGCTGGCCCTGGCTCACCCGCGTGTCGAGGAGGTACGAGCGACCCTTCGCGATGCCGCCCGGCAGCAGCGCGGTGCTGGTGGAGCGGTTGTAGCGCACCTGGTCGCGCAGGGTGTGGCGCGAGTCGTCGTAGAAGGAGAACGCCCGCACCTTGCCGACCACCGGAAGCCAGTCGAGGTCCCACGTCCGCTTCATCTGCACCCGCACGTCGCGCCGCGCCCCGCGCCCCGGGTTGTCGATCGTCGAGGACACCCGCAGGAAGCGGTCCAGCGGGTCGTCGCGGTCGGCATCGCTGGACGCCGACCAGGTGGTGCCGTCGTAGTCGTCGAGCACGGCCAGTCGGACCCGCGTCCCGGGACGCACCCCGCGCACCGTGAACAGCGCCTCGTCGGCGAGGCTCTCCTCAGGCCCCTTGCGGAAGCGCCGGAAGTCGGTGAGGGGCGTACGGACCACGGCGGAGTCGTACGGCTCGACCGCCTCGCGCACCAGCCACCGCGGCCGGTCGTCCGGAGCCCCGACCAGGGGGAGCACGACCGCCGCGGCCAGCGCCACCACGACCGCGCTCGCCAGCACCCGCGTGAGGGAGACGCCACTGGCCTCCCTGGTCACCTCTGCCCCGCGAGCGCCCTCGACGCGGATGCTGCGGTGCCCGACCCACACGAGCGCCACCGCGCCGAACGCCAGCCCGTGGCCCAGGGCCGAGAGCGGCGTGTGGGTGCCGAGCACCAGGACCACGCCCAGCGCCACCAGGAGGGGCACGACCGGCAGTGTGGGCCGCTCGCTGCGCCACGCCATCGCCAGCGCGGTGCCGGAGGGGAGCATGGCCAGCGCGTACGGGATCAGCAGGACCGTGCCCTCGCTGTCCACGGGTGGCGCGGTCTCGGCGAGGTCGCGCCAGGAGGTGAACGTGCCGGTGATGACCTGGCCGAGCGTCTCGCCGTCGGGGACCCCCAGGAAGAGGCCCGATGACCCCAGCGCGAGCAGTCCCGCGGTGAAGACGTACGGGATGGGGAGCGACTCGATGACCAGGTCGACACCGAGGCGCAGGCTCACCATCATCGCGGCCCAGAGCAGTCCGAGGGTGAGGCCGAAGCCGCCGACGACCATCCACCGTGTCCCGGCGAAGCTGGGCTCGAGCCCGGCGAGCACCACGACGGAGAGCGCGGCCACGGCGAACAGGTCGAGGCCGGGGTGGGCCGGGGGGCGGGGAGTCCTCACCGCACGGCCCTCATCATCCCCGGCAGGTCGGCGAGGGCGCCCACGGTGAGCACCTCACGTCCTTGTGCCCACACGACTCCCGGCTCGACCCCGGGCACCGCCCGGATGACCACGCCCCGCGTGTCGGGCGGCAGCAGCCAGAGCGCCGCGGCCGTGTCGTCGTCGTCGCCGTGGTGGCCGCCGGTGACGACGAACAGGATGCTCGCGTCGCTCGCCACCGTCGCCGCGACGACGAGGTCCTCCGTGAGGGTCGGCTCGTCGACCGGCTCGATGCGGCACAGGGCGTCGAGCACGTCGTGCCCGCTGCGGCCGGGCATCCGCTCCTCGCCGGCGAGCAGCGTGATCTGCTGCCCGTCCGCCGCGGCGGCCGACACGAGCGACGCGGCGACGCTCGCGGCGAGCTCGAAGCCGGGCCGCGGGTCCTTGCCGTACGCCGCGCCTGCGAGGTCGACGACGACGCCGACGTGGTTGCGCCGGGAGTCCTGGTACTGGCGCACCAGCACCTCGCCGGCGCGCGCGGACGAGCGCCAGTGGACGTGGCGCATGTCGTCGCCGGGGACGTACTCGCGCAGGGCGTGGAAGGCGAGGTCGTTCATGGAGATCTGGTCGGTCGCGGCCCCCTCGAGGTCGCGCATCTGCCCCAGGCCGAGGGCGTCCAGGCCCACGATCACCGGGCGCACGTAGAGGTCCACCGCGGGAGCCGCCTCGCGCCACCGGCGCAGCAGCCCCAGCGGGTCGGTGCGCAGGAACGCGGCCGGACCGATGGGGAAGACGCCCCGACGGGTCGTCGGCAGGACCAGGGTGTGGCTGCGCTGCTGGCCGCGGCGCAGGGACGTCGGGCGCACCCAGGCGGTGTCCTCGATCGTGGGGATCCTGACCAGCGGGTTCCACAGGGGTACGCCACCGTCGCGGGTGAGCGTGACCCGTACGCCCACCTCGTTGCCGGCCACCGTGCGCGGGGGGTGCAGGGCCAGCGTGCCCGCCAGCCCCGTCGGGAGCAGCAGCCACGGCACGGCCAGGACCAGCAGCACCAGGCACATCGCGCCGACCACGCGCAGCTCGACCAGCCCCGTCCATCCACCGACGCCCATGCCGAGCAGCCCGAGCACCAGCAGTGCGCGGCCTGCCGGGGTCAGGACGCCGACGGCACGGCGTACGCGGGAGAGGACGGAGGACATCGACCGGGCTCAGTCGCGGTGCGACGGCGGCGGCACCTGGGCGAGCAGCTCGTCGATCACGCTGTCGACCTCCACGCCGCTGAACTGGGCCTGCGGCTCCAGCAGCAGGCGGTGGCACAGCACCGGGTGGGCCAGCTGGACCACGTCGTCGGGCGTCACCGTGGTGCGACCCTGCGAGGCCGCCCAGGTCTTCGCGACCCGGATCCACGCCAGGCACCCGCGCGCCGACAGGCCCATGCGCACGTTGGGCAGCTCGCGGGACGCCTCGGCCAGCTGGCGTACGAACCGGACGATCGCGGCGTCGAGGTAGACCTGCGAGGCCCACTCGCGCAGCTGGGTGATGTCCTCGCGCGAGGCGACCGGCTCGACGAGACGGGCCCGGTCGCGCACCGCCGACCCGAGCAGCATCTCCTCGGTCGCCTCGGCGGTGGGATGACCCACGGAGGTCTTGATGAGGAAGCGGTCGAGCTGGGCCTCGGGCAGCCGGTAGGTGCCCGCCTGCTCGATCGGGTTCTGCGTCGCGATCACCATGAACGGCTGCGGCACGTCGTGGGCCACGCCGTCGACGGTGACGTGCCCCTCCTCCATGACCTCCAGCAGGGCGGCCTGGGTCTTGGGCGAGGCGCGATTGATCTCGTCGGCCAGCACGATGTCGTGGAAGATCGGGCCGCGGTGGAAGGTGAACTGGCCGAGCTTCTGGTCGTAGACCGTCACGCCCGTCACGTCGGTGGGCAGCAGGTCGGGGGTGAACTGGATGCGCGCGTGGGTGCCCTCGATGGAGTTGGACAGCGCCCGCGCCAGCATGGTCTTGCCCGTCCCGGGCAGGTCCTCGAGCAGCAGGTGCCCGTCGGAGACCAGGCAGGTGAGCGCCAGGCGCACCACGTGGTCCTTGCCCAGCACGGCCTTGCCGATGTTGTCGGTCACCTGCCCGAACCCGGTCGCGAATCGGTGGGCCTGCTCGGGGCTCAGCGTCATGGGGGAGACTCTAGGCGCGCCCCGGGCCCGCGCGTGGGCGATGACCACTCGTCGGGGAGAATCGCCACCGTGAGCAGCGAGCAGCCCCCCGTACGGCCCGAGCGGCCCAGCGTGCTCACCGAGATCGGCGCCGCGCTGCTGGCCCTGGTCCTCGTCGGGATCGCGGTCTCGCTGGGCGTGTGGCAGTTCAACGCCTGGGAGGCCCGCCGCACCGCCGAGGCGCGCGACCTCACGCGGAACCCGCCGGTGTCGCTCACCGACCTGATGGGCAACGACGACCCCTTCCCGGGCCTCGACGTCGGTCGGCCGGTGGAGGTCTCGGGCGAGTGGACCGAGGGTGGCTTCTGGGTCTCCGGGCGTGAGCACGAGGGCGCCGACGGCTACTGGGCGGTGGCGCCGCTGGCGGTGGGCGGCGCAGGCGAGCCGGCCGTGCTCGTCGTACGGGGCTGGGCGGCGCAGCCGTCCCCCGACCTCCTGGCCGCCACGGGCCCGGCCTCCGTGACCGGCTGGCTGCAGCCCCCCGAGGGCGGACTGGTCACCGACGACGACGCGGGCGACGACGTCTTCCCCGAGCTCCGGGTCGCCGACGCGGTCCAGCGCGTCGACGTCGACCTCTACAGCGCGTACCTCGTCCTCGATCCCGAGCGCAGCACCGGCGGGGGCGACGGCCTCCGGGCCGCGGCGCTCGACTCGCTGCCGCAGGTCGATCGCTTCACCGGCCTGAAGAACCTGCTGTACGCCATCGAGTGGTGGATCTTCGGCGCCTTCGCGGCGTTCATCTGGTGGCGCTGGCGGCGTGACGCCCATGCCGCGGTCACCGCCTGGGAGACGGCCGAGGCCGGGGCCGTGGCCCAACCCGTCGACGGATAGGTTGGCGGGGTGCGCAAGAACCTCCGCTTCTACCGGGTCATGGCCTCGATCGTCGGTGTCCTCCTCGTGGTCCTGTTCTTCGTCGGCGTCCCGCTGGGCAGCTTCGACGGCACCGAGATGTGGTGCCTGGAGGAGGGTCGCTGCGCGTTCGACAGCACCCCCGCCTGGTTCGCCCCCGGGTCGGACGTCCAGCACGCCGGTGAGCTGATCAGCGAGTACCTCGGTGTCGCGCACGGCTGGCTCTACATGATCTTCCTGTTCAGTGCCTTCGCGCTCTCGCGTCGTGCCGGCTGGGACCTCAAGTTCACGATCGTCACCCTGATCAGCGGCACCGTCCCGGTCCTGTCCTTCTGGGCCGAGCACCGGGCGACCCAGCGGGTGCGTGCGGAGTTCCCCGAGACCACCTAGGGTCGAGCCGTGACCACCCCGCCCAGGCTGCCCGGGCCACCCAGGGACGCCTTCGTGCTCGGCGGGGGTGGGGTGCTGGGAGCGGTCGAGGTCGGCATGCTGCGGGCCCTGCTCGAGCGTGACGTGGTCCCGGACCTCGTGCTCGGCACGAGCATCGGCGCGGTCAACGGGGCGATGGTCGCCCGCCAGCCGGAGCCGGCCGTCGTGGACCGGCTGCTGGAGCTGTGGCAGAAGGCCGCGGACAGCCGCGACGTCGTCGGGGACCGGCCGGTGCGGACCGTGCGCCGGGCCCTGTCCACCCGCACCCACGTCTACTCCAACAAGCCGCTCGCCAACCGGCTGCGCGAGGAGTTCGGGGACACCCGGATCGAGGACCTCCCGGTGCGCTTCCAGGCCTGCGCGGCCTCGATCGAACGGGCGACCGAGCACTGGTTCGAGTCGGGGCCGGTGGTCGACGCGGTGGTCGCGAGCGCAGCCGTGCCGGGCCTGCTGCCGCCCGCGGAGGTCGAGACCGAGCACGGCGTCGAGCACTTCCTCGACGGCGGCATCGTCAACTCCATCCCGCTCGACCGGGCGATCGCCCTGGGCGCGGCGCGGGTCTTCGTGCTGCAGGTCGGCCGGGTCGACCGTCCCCTGCAGCCGCCGAGGCGGCCCTGGGAGGTCGCGCGCGTGTCCTTCGAGATCGCGCGGCGCCACCGGTTCCTGCGCGAGCTCGAGCAGGTGCCCGACGGGGTCGAGGTCCACGTGCTGCCGGCCGGCGGCACGTCGGCGAAGGACGACAGCCTGTGGGCCCACCGCGACTACGCAGGCATCCAGCGCCGGATCGACACGACGTACGACGCCTCCCGCCGCTACCTGGACGCACACCTGTGACCACGTTCGGGCTGTGGGCCGTACGCCGGTGGGTGATCGCCCCCGCCGTCGTCACGCTGACCGTCGTGCTGTGGGTGACCCTGCCCGCCTGGGTGCTGGCCGCTGCCGCGCTCTCGCCGCTGCTGCCCGGCCGCTGGCGCGCGCTGCGGCTCGCGTGGGTGGCGCTGGTCTACCTCACCTTCGAGACGCTGCTGCTCGCGGTGCTGCTGGGGCTCTGGCTGGCCAGCGGCTTCGGGTGGCGCATCCGCTCGCCCTACTTCGCCGGCATCCACTACGACCTCGTGCAGGGCACCCTCATCGTGTTCTTCCGCGAGGCGCGCCGCGTGCTGGCGCTGACGATCCGCACCGACGGGCCCGCCCCCCGGGTGCCGCCGAAGGATCCCGTGCTGGTGCTGTGCCGCCACGCCGGGCCCGGTGACTCCTTCACCCTCATGTACGCCCTGCTGCACTGGTACGCCCGCGAGCCCCGGGTGGTCCTCAAGGACACCCTCGCGTGGGACCCGGCGATCAGCGTGATCCTCAACCGCATCCCGGCGAGCTTCATCTCCCCCGACCCCGGCGTGGGCGAGGACCTGGAGTCGCAGATCGCGCGGCTCGCGACGGGTCTGGACCGCAACGACGCGTTCGTGATCTTCCCCGAGGGCGGCAACTTCACCCCGCAGCGTCGGGACCGGGCGATCGCCCGGCTGCGGCGGCTGGGCCTGGAGGCGATGGCCGTACGCGCCGAGCGGATGATCCACGTCCTCGCGCCCCGGCCGGGTGGCGTGCTCGCCGCGCTCGAGGCGGCGCCCGAGGCCGACGTGCTGATGGTGGCCCACACCGGGCTCGACCACATGCTCACCGTCGGCGACGTGTGGCGCGAGCTGCCGATGGACAAGCAGATCATCATGCGGTGGTGGGAGGTGCCCCGCGCCGACATCCCCGAGGGGCGCGAGGAGCGCATCGAGTGGCTCTACGCCTGGTGGGAGGACATCGACCGCTGGATCGACGACAACCGCCCTGCCTGAACGAGTCGGGCAGGGCGGTCGTGGTGGTGCGTGGGGTCTAGCGGTCCTTCGGCACGTCGTCGACGTCGACGACCTCGGCCGGGGCGTCCGGCGTCGTCGAGGCGTGCGGCTCCTCCACGGAGTCGCTGAGCGCCTCGCCGGGCTCGCCGCCACCGGTGTCGTCGGTGGACCCGGGCAGGGGGTCGGTCAGCGGGTCGCCGCCGGTGGCCGCCACG
>JAJPEO010000021.1 GCA_021166815.1 Nocardioides sp. | reverse complement strand
GAGGGGCCCAGGGACAGGCCGCGCTGGGTGCCGATCGACTGGGTCTCGGTGTAGCGCAGGACGCCCTCGGCACCCTGGCGCCGACCGATCCCGGACTCGCGCATGCCTCCCATGGGCGCCGCCATCGAGCCGAACGCGGCGCCGTACGGCTCGTTGATGTTGACCGTGCCGCAGCGGATCTGCCGCGCGATCTCGCGGGCGCGCTTGCCGTCGGAGCTGTAGATCGAGGCGTTGAGGCCGAACTCGCCCTCGTTGGCGCGGCCGATCACCTCGGCCTCGTCGTGGAAGCGGTAGATCGAGATCACCGGCCCGAAGGTCTCCGCGCCGAAGCACGCCATGTCGGGGGTGACGCCCTCGAGGATCGTCGGCTCGAAGTAGTAGGGACCCAGGTCGGGACGGGCCCGGCCGCCGGCGAGCACGCGGGCTCCCTTGCTGACCGCGTCCTCGACGTGGGCGCGGACGGCGTCGAGCTGGCGCTGGTTGATCAGCGTGCCCATGTCGACCTCCCAGCCCAGCGACGCACCCAGCGTCATCGCCTCGGTGCGGGCCACGAAGCGCTCGACGAAACGGTCGTAGACCTGGTCGGCGACGTAGAGGCGCTCCATCGAGACGCAGAGCTGGCCGGCGTTGGGGAACGCACCGCGTACGGCTCCTTCGGCAGCCTTCTCGATCGGGGCGTCGCGCAGCACGATCATGGGGTTCTTGCCGCCCAGCTCCAGGGAGCAGCCGATCAGGCGGTCCGCGCACTGCGCGGCGATGCGGCGACCGGTCGCGGTCGAGCCGGTGAAGCAGACGTAGTCGGCACGGTCCACGACCGGGCCACCGATCTCGGGGCCACCACCGGTGAGCACCTGCCACAGGTCGCGCGGGAAGCCGGCCTCGTCGAGCAGCCCGGCCGCCAGCAGCGCGGTGAGCACGGTCTGGGCGTCGGGCTTGGAGACCACGGCGTTGCCGGCGAGCAGAGCGGGCAGGCCGTCGCACAGGGCCATGGTGAAGGGGTAGTTCCAGGGCGAGATCACGCCGACCACGCCCTTGGGCACGCGGTTGACCTCCACGCGGGTCAGGACAGGGAAGATGCCCGGGACCCGCCTGCTCGAGAGGTGCTGGGCGGCGGTGCGGCCGTAGTAGCGAGCCGTCAGGGCGATGTGGGCGACCTCGAGGAAGGCGTCCTTGCGGGCCTTGCCCGACTCCAGGCACACCAGGTCCATGATCTCCTCCTGGCGATCCAGGACGATGTCGTGCAGTCGCAGCAGCGTCGCGGCCCGGTGCTCCAGCGGGGTGCGGGCCCACTCGCGCTGGGCGACGCTGGCGCGGCGGAACGCCTCCTCCACGTCCTCGGGCGTGCTCTGCGGCACCTGGGCCAGCGGAGCGCCGTCGAGCGGCGAGACCTGGGTGAGCGTACGACCACTCGTGGCGACGAGGCGGTCGGTGAGCCGGCGTACGTATCCGGGGTCGAGCGCATAGGTCGCGCTGGGGTCGTGCTCGGGGTCGCCGGGACCTTCGATGATCGGGCCGGAAGCGTGGCTCTGCTCACTCATCCCACCAGCGTAGGCCGCGGTGTCCGACGCGGCTACTGGTCAGTCACATCATCCCGGTATTTGACATATCTCTCATGTTTGTCAAGCGGCGAGGGAGGGCGCCGGAGGGCGGTCACCCCCAGCCACACTCCCCCGGCGACCAGGCCCCAGAAGGCCGCGCCGACGCCCCACGCGGACAGGCCCGACGCCGACACGACGAGCGTGATCGCCGCGGCCTCGCGCGTGCCGACCTCCTCGAGCGTCGAGGCGGTGGCCGAGGCGAAGGTCGGGATGAGGGCCAGCCCCGCGATGGCCGCGATGAGCCCCACCGGAGCCGCGTCCGCGGCGATCGCCACCGCGGCCGAGACCAGTCCGAGCACGAGGTAGCCCAGCCCGGCCGTGAACGCCGCCACCCACCGGCGGTCGGGATCCTCGTGCGCCTCCGGGCCCGCGGCCAGTGCCGCGGAGATCGCGGCGAGGTTGATGGCATGCCCGCCGAACGGGGCGCCCGCAGCAGTCGCGGCGCCGGTGTAGACCAACGCGGGCCGCAGCCGGGGCCGGTAGCCGAAGGACCGCAGCACGGCCATGCCCGGGATGTTCTGGCTGGTCATCGTCACCAGCCACACCGGCACCGCGATCGCGATCATGGCCGCCACGTCGAAGGTCGGCCGTACGAGCTCCACGTGCGGCACCAGCGCGTCGGGCCCGATGCCGGCGAAGGCACCGCGCGCCACCATCACCACGACCGCGGCCACCAGCGCGCCGGGCACCGCCCAGCGCCGGGCCAGCCGCATGAGCAGCAGCCAGGTGAGGATCACTGGTGCGATCGCCGCCGGGTCGCGGACGAGGTCGCGAAACGGCTGCACCACCAGGCCGAGGAGCACACCGGCGAGCATGGCGTTGGCGATCGACGCGGGGATCGACTCCACGAGCCGCTCCAGGGGTGGCAGCAGCCCGCACAGCCCGATCAGGACACCGACCAGGACGAACGCCCCCACCGCGGCGGGGAAGCCGCCGGCCGGGAGGGCCGTGCCGGCGAGCAGCGCCGCTCCCGGCGTCGACCAGGCGATGGTGATCGGCAGCCGGGTGCGCCACGCGAACAGGCTCGTGCCCAGGCCCATCGTCACGCAGAGGGCCAGCAGCCCCGACGCGGCCTGGCCCGGGGTGGCGCCGACCTGCTGCAGCCCGGCGAGCACGACCGCGAACGAGCTGGTGAAGCCGACCAGGGCGGTGACGACCCCGGCCATCACGGTGTGCCCGGGCGCAGACGCCCTCACACGATGTCCGGAGCCTTGACCCGCGCCTCGTCGGCCTCCTGGTCGGTGAGCATCAGCTGGCTCTGCCGCTCTGCCTCGACGCGACGCAAATAGTGGTCGACCTCGTCGTCGGTGCGCGCGGCGTCCCAGCCGAGCTCGCCGGCCATCAGCTCCGCGGCCGGGCGCGCGGCGTGGGTGCCGCGGTCGAAGGTCTCGATCGAGATGCGGGTGCGGCGCGTGAGCAGGTCGTCGAGGTGGCGCGCACCCTCGTGGGTGACGGCGTAGACCGCCTCGGCGCACAGGTAGTCCTCCGCGCCGGGGAGCGGCGCGGCCAGCTCGGGTCGCTTGGCGATGAGGTCGAGCACCTCGTCGATCAGCCCGCCGTAGCGGCTCAGCAGGTGGTCGATGACGCCGACGTCGAGGCCTGACTCACGGCTCAGTGCGACGCGCTGGTTGGTGCGCGCCTCGTAGGCGTACGCCCCCATCAGCGGGACGCGCTCGGTGATGCTCGGCGGACGGCCCTTGTCACGGAACTCCGGCCAGTCGCGGATGGCGTGGTCGACGGCGTCCTTGGCCATGACGCGGTAGGTCGTGAGCTTGCCGCCGGCGATCAGCACCAGTCCCGGCACCGGGTTGGCGACGGTGTGCTCGCGGGAGAGCTTGGTGGTCTCCCCCATCTCGCCCTCCTTGCGCATCGGCTTGAGCAGGGGGCGAAGCCCGGCGTAGACGCCGACGACGTCGCGGTGGTCGAGGGGGTCCTTGAGCAGCGTGTTGACGTGGCCCAGGAGGTAGTCGATGTCGGCCTTGCTGGCGGCCGGGTGGGCCAGGTCGAGGTCCCACGGGGTGTCGGTGGTGCCGATGATCCAGAAGCGGCCCCACGGGATCACGAAGAGCACCGACTTCTCGGTCTTGGTGATGAAACCGCACTCGGAGCGGATGCGGTCGCGCGGCACGACGAGGTGGATGCCCTTGCTGGCGTCGACGTCGAGCTGGGCCCGGCCGCCGAGCAGGTCCTGCACCTGGTCGGTCCACACGCCGGCGGCGTTGATGACCGTACGGGCCCGGATCTCGAGGTCGCGCTGGTTCTCGAGGTCGCGCGCAGTCACGCCCACGACCCGGTCACCCTCGCGCAGGAAGCCGGTGACCTTGGTGCGGGTGGCGACGTGGGCGCCGTTGTTGGCGGCGGTGCGGGCGATCGTCATCACCAGTCGCGCGTCGTCGACCTGGCAGTCGTAGTAGCGGATCGCGCCGTGGAGGTCGTCGGTGCGCAGGTCCGGAGCCATGCGGGCCAGCTGCTTGCGGAAGACGTGCCTGTGCCCGGGCACGCCCATGTCGTACTTCGAGGTCCGGGCCATGACGTCGTAGAGGGCGATGCCGGAGCCGACGTAGGGCCGCTCCCACGCGTGCTCGAGGGGGTAGAGGAACGGGACCGGGCGCACCAGGTGCGGCGCCAACCGGGTGAGGAGCAGGCCACGCTCCTCGAGCGCCTCACGCACCAGGGCGAAGTCGAACATCTCGAGGTAGCGAAGGCCGCCGTGCACGAGCTTGGAGCTGCGGCTGCTCGTGCCGGAGGCCAGGTCGCGCTGCTCGAGCAGGCCGACGCCCAGGCCGCGGGTGGCCGCGTCGAGGGCGATGCCGGCGCCGGTGACGCCGCCGCCGACCACCAGGACGTCGAGGGGACGCTCCCCGGTCGCTGCCTCCATCGCCGCCAGGGCGTTGTCACGGGCGTCGGGGCCGAGCGTGATCGTCATGGCGGCAGTCTCTCAGTCGGCGGGTCAGGCCTGGACGACGACCTCGATGCGCTGGAACTCCTTGAGCTCGGTGTATCCGGTGGTCGCCATCGCACGGCGCAGCGCCCCGATGAGGTTCATCGTGCCGTCGGCGACGTGGGAGGGGCCGAACATGATCTCCTGCATCGACCCGACCGGCTGGAACTCCACGCGCTCACCGCGCGGCAGCGCGGCGTGGTGGGCCTCGCCGCCCCAGTGGAAGCCGCGTCCGGGCGCCTCCGTGGCGCGGGCCAGGGGCGAGCCGACCATCACGGCGTCGGCTCCGCAGGCGATGGCCTTGGCCAGGTCGCCGGAGCGGCCGATGGAGCCGTCGGCGATGACGTGGACGTAGCGGCCGCCCGACTCGTCCATGTAGTCACGGCGCGCGGCCGCGACGTCGGCGACCGCCGAGGCCATCGGCACGGCGACGCCGAGCACCGAGCGCGTCGTGTGGGCCGCGCCCCCGCCGAAGCCCACCAGCACGCCGGCGGCACCGGTGCGCATCAGGTGGAGCGCAGCCTGGTAGGTCGCGCAGCCACCGACGATGACCGGCACGTCGAGCTCGTAGATGAACTCCTTGAGGTTGAGCGGCTCGGCCTGGGATGAGACGTGCTCGGCCGAGACGGTGGTGCCGCGGATGACGAACATGTCGACGCCGGCGTCGACGACGGCCTTGGCGTACTCCTTGGTGCGCTGCGGGGACAGCGACCCGGCGACCGTGACGCCGGCCGCGCGCATCTGGCGGAGCCGCTCGGTGATCAG
>JAJPEO010000365.1 GCA_021166815.1 Nocardioides sp. | reverse complement strand
GATCTGCTCCACGAGACCAATCTCGCGATCGGCAGCGGTGCGGAAGGCCCGCAGGTGACGCGGCTCGATGCCGAAGTCCGCAAGCTCTCGAGCAGTGCGGGCCACGAGGAGTGCGTCGGGGTCGTAGTGGTCGGTGCCTGGCTTGGGTGCGACGAGGCCGTACTGCTCGAGCTGGGCGAGCAGGTCCTCGGAGATCTCGGCGATCTTGATGAGCTCTCGCCGCGACATCCTGACGTCGCGGGTGTGGCGGAACGACTCCGGAGAGGGAACCCCGTCCTCGGCCAGGGCGACCTTGGGGACCGTGGGCACGACACCCTCGATGGCCGGCGGCTCCAGGCCTCGGTCGATCGCGTCGAGGTGCTCGCCGATCACCTTGTGGGGGAGGTAGTGGTCACGCTGCATCCGCAGGATGTAGCGCAGCCGGTCGACGTCGGCCTCGGAGAACTTCCGGTACCCCGAGGGCGTCCGTTCCGGCTTGATCAGGCCCTGGTCCTCCAGGAAGCGGATCTTGGAGATGGTCACCCCGGCGAAGTCGGGGCGCAGCTGCTCCAGGACCTGACCGATGTTGAACCGTGCCGCACGAGGCCGCGCCGAGGATCCCGAGGAGGTCGACGTGCCCACGGTCACGATCCGGGGTGGGAGGCGAAGAACACCAGTCGGTACTTGCCGATCTGCACCTCGTCGCCGTCGGTCAGCTCGACGGAGTCGATCCGGTCGCGGTTGACGTAGGTGCCGTTGAGGCTGCCGACGTCACTGACGGTGAAGGTGCGCCCGGCACGGCGGAACTCCGCATGGCGTCGCGACACGGTCACGTCGTCGAGGAAGATCTCGCTCTCGGGGTGCCTGCCCGCGCCGATCAGGTCCGCGTCGAGCAGGAATCGGCTACCGGCGCCGGGTCCACGCTGCACGACCAGCAGGGCGTGCCCCTCGGGAAGTGCGTCGACCGCGGCTGCGTCGACCGGGCTGAGCTGACGGTCCGAGGTGTCGACCCGCTCGGGGGCGCCGAACGTGATCGTCGCGGTGCTCTCGGCCGGCGTCGGCTCACCGGCGTCGGCTCCGACGAGACGGGTGCCGCACTGGGCGCAGAATCGGGCGTCGTCGGGGTTCTGCCTGCCACAGGCGGTGCAGAACGGCATGGAGGCCTCCTCGACGTGCCAACCCTCAGTCGAGGGTTGAGGTTGATGGTTCCCCCGAACCTACCAGCCCGTCGGTGCGCCGCAAGCCGAATCAGCCGTCGAGGGTCGCCTGGTACGCCGCGGCGTCCATGAGCCCGTCGACCGACGAGGCGTCGTCCGGACGCACCTCGAAGAGCCACCCCGCCTCGTAGGGATCGTTGTTGACCAGCTCGGGAGTGGCGTCGAGGGCGTCGTTGACGGCGACGACCTCCCCGGTGAGCGGCGCGTAGATGTCGCTGACCGACTTCGTCGACTCGAGCTCACCGCACGCCTCGCCGCTGGTGACACGGTCGCCCACCTGCGGCAGGGACACGTAGACGATGTCGCCGAGCGCGTCCTGGGCGTAGTCGGTGATGCCGACCCGCACGGCGTCGGCGTCGCCGGAACCGCGCACCCACTCGTGCTCGGCGGTGTACTTCAGGTCCTCTGGAAACACGGGCTTCTCCTCCTGGGCGGGCTGTCGCTTGGCAGGCTACTGCGCCTCGACCGGCTCTGCATGCTCCGGCCGCTCCGCGTCGCGGACGCTCTGGATCTCCACGCGGTCGAGCTCGGTGATCTCGACCGTGGCGCCGTCGTAGGTCTCCAGGGTCTCCACCGGGCCCGTACGGAACAGGAGCCCCGTCTTGAGCACGTGCGGGTCGCCGATCACCTCGAGCACGTACGGTGCCTCGAGCAGCTGGCCGTCCAGCTCGATGCCTCCCGGGACGGACTCGAACGAGCTCTGCGCGACCACGCGCAGCGAGTTGTTGAACTCCATGGCCTCCGCGCCGGCGGTGCGGAGCTCCTGGACGACGTCCAGGAGGGCACCCACGCTCACCCGACCGGTCGTCTCGTTGATCGTGACCCGGATCCCTGGGCCGGCCACCGGAACGAGACCGGCCAGGATGTTGAGGGCACGTGCGCGCTGCTCGGCCTCGGAGAGCGCCGCCTCGCGCGCCCGGGTCTCGGACTGCAGGTCGCCCTGGGCAGCCTCGAGCCGGTCGATCTCGCGTCGGGCACGCTCGGCCGTACCGGTGAGGCCGTCCAGCACCTCGATGAGCTCGGACTCACGCAGGCCGGCGTAGGTGTCGTTGCGCTGGGAGTCCTCGACCTGGACCACGAAGGCGAAGCCGAGGACAGCGAGCAGCACGCCCACGACGAGCTGCGACCGTGACGGGCTGGTCAGGGCGCTGCGCAGCCGCTGGCGACCGGACTCCTCAGGCATGGAACACGTGCCTCCGGATCGCGGCCACGTTGGCGAAGATGCGGATGCCCAGCACGACGATCACGCCGGTGGTGAGCTGGCCACCGACGCCGAGGTGGTCGCCGAGGTAGACGATCGCGGCGGCGATGACGACGTTGGAGACGAAGGAGATCACGAAGACCTTGTCGTCGAAGATCCCGTCGAGGAAGGCTCGGAAGCCACCGAACACCGCGTCCAGTGCGGCCACCACCGCGATCGGGAGATACGGCTGCAGCCCGAGGGGCACCTCGGGAGCGAACACGAATCCGGCGACGATCCCCAGCAGCAGTCCGAGCGCAGCGATCACGGGGCCGTCTCCTCTCCCCCGGTGCGGCCACCGGGCCTCTTCATCTGGGACGTGTGGCGGAGGGCCCGCAACGGCGCTGCAGGCACCTCGACATCATCCACGTTCTGTGCCGTGTAGCGGAAACTGAGCCCGTTGACCCGGGCGAACCACTCCTGGCCCTGGCTCGTCTCGAGCAGGCGAGCCTGCAGCGTGCGCTGGTCGCCGATCGCGACGACGAGGTAGGGAGCGGTCACGGGGCGGCCGTTGACGTGCACGGCGCGGCTGATGTTGCGGATGCCGCCGAGCGCGTTGACCCGCTCGCCGTCGATGGACACTGCCTCTGCCCCGGCGGCCCACAGGCCGTCGACCAGCGTGGCCAGGTCCTCGTCGCGGATCTCGGTGGTGCTGTCCGCGGACTCGGGGTTGTCGACGGAGATCCGCACGCCCTCGCCGTGCACGGCGGTGAAGCCCGTGAGGACACCGAGCCGCTGGACGCCGGCCTGGAGGTTCTCGAGCTGGTTCTCCAGGGTGGCGTTGCGCGCGGCGGTGGCCTGGTTGGCGTCGACCAGCGACGCGACCTCGTCCTGCAGGGACGCGACGCGATCGCGTTCGATGCCGATCTGCTTGCCCAGCGCGGCGCGGCTGAGCTCGTGGGTGGCGGCCTCGCGTGAGGTCTGGGCGACAACGACGCTCGTGAGCAGGCCGAGGACCAGGACCGCCGCCACGGTGGTCCATCGCGGACCTTTCCGCTCGGGCCGCTCAGTACCCACGGCCGCCTTCCGGGATGCCACGTGTGCGTAGTCCTCGTCGAGCGAGCGCGTCGTGATCAGCGTCAGCAACGGCGTGGTGACGTGAGTGGGCAGCGGCTCGTTCGGGGCGCGGTTCACGGGGAGCTGTCCTCTGCCGGGATCGCTCGATCGGTCTCGCGCAGCAGGGTGCGGACCTGCCAGGCGTAGAGCACCCCGGCCCACCAGTAGAGGCAGATCCCCCACCAGGCGAACGCCCAGCCGAAGACGCTGGCCAGGGTCGGGAGCACGCCGGTGCCCTCGCCGAGCAACAGGAGCGGGAAGGCGTAGAGCAGGTTGAACGTCGCAGCCTTGCCGAGGAAGTGCACGGGCAGGGCGCTGTATCCGCGGGTGCGCAGGAAGGGAACGAGCACCCAGAGGAGCAGGTCGCGCAACGGCAGCGCCACCGCGACCCACCAGGGGATGATGTCGCGCAGGAGCAGCCCCACGACGACGGCCAGGATGTAGAGCCGGTCGGCGACGGGGTCGAGGATCTGGCCCAGGTTGGAGCGCTGGTCGAGCCTGCGTGCCAGCCAGCCGTCCAGCCAGTCGGTGAGTCCGGCGACCATCAGGACCGCGAGGGCGAGCACGTCCTGCTCGGGACCCAGCACGAGCCAGAGGAAGAGTGGGACGCCGGCGAGGCGGACCATGCTCACGATGTTGGGCACGGTCCACACGCGCGCGCTCATGGACTCCTCTGACACGCCCATGACCCTATCCAGCCTCAACCAGCATCGAGGGCGGACACGTCGTGGTGGGCTGCATCTCGAATCTCGCCGACCAGCTCCTCGAGCACGTCCTCGAGAGTCACGATTCCCTGGACGGCCCCGTCCTCGCCCACCACGCGGGCCATGTGCGCGCCCTTGGCCTGCAACGTCTCGAGGGCGTAGTGCAGCAGGTCGTCAGGCCGCACCGAGGCCAGCGGGCGTACCCACTTGGCGTCGACGGGGCGGGCACGGCGCTCCTCGTCGGGCTCGAGGACGTCCTTGACGTGGAGGTAGCCGAGCAGGGTGTGGTCGTCGTCCACCACCGGGAAGCGGCTGAAGCCGGTGGCCGCGCACAAGTCCTCGACGTCGGCTCCCGTGGCGCCCGGAGCAACGGTGGTGAGCCCGTCGGTCGGCATGAGGACCGAGCTCACCGTCTTCTCGGTGAACCCCAGGGCGCCGCTGAGACGGTCGTACTGGTCGGCCTCGATGAGACCCTCCCCGAGGGACTCCTCGACCAGCGCCGCCACCTCCTCGCGCGTGAAGCTCGAGCTGACCTCGTCCTTGGCCCGCACGCCGACGAGGCGCAGGACCAGGTTGGCGACGAGGTTGAGCAGCGCGATGATCGGTCGCAGGAGCGTGACGAACACCATCATGGGCGGCCCGAGCAGGATCGCGGCGCGGTCAGGGCCGGCCAGCGCGATGTTCTTCGGGACCATCTCGCCCAGCACGACGTGGAGGTAGACCACCACCGTCATCGCGATCACGAAGGCGATCGGGTGCAGCAACCGGTCCGGCACTGCGAGGGCGCCGAGCCCGGGCTCGATCAGGTGGGCGACGGCAGGCTCACCCACCGCGCCCAGCCCCAGCGAGCAGACGGTGATGCCCAGCTGGGCACCGGCCATCACCAGGGACACCTTCTCCATGGCGCGCAAGGTGGTCGCTGCCGCCCGTGACCCGGCCTGCGCGCGCGGCTCGATCTGCGACCGGCGGGCGGACAGCAGCGCGAACTCGGCCCCCACGAAGAACGCGTTCAGCGCCAGCAGCACGACGGCGAGGACGACGGCCCACAGCTCTGCGCTCATGAGGCCCCTCCCCCCTGGGTCACCACGCGCAGCATGACCCGGTCGATGCGCAGCCCCTCCATCCGCTCGACGGTCAGCGTCACCAGCGACGCCGGCCGCTGTGGCCTCGCACTGCCCCGGACGAGCACTTCGACCCGGTCCCCCGCCTCGGCCATCCTGCCCAGCTCGCGCAGGACCAGGCCGGCGACGGTGTCGTAGTCCTCGTGCTCCGGCAGGGCCACCCCCGTCGCTGCCTCGACCTCGTCGGGGCGCAGCAGGCCGGAGAGCGACCACGTGCCGTCGCGGCGTTGGCGTGCCCGGGCTCCCAGCCGGTCGTGCTCGTCGGAGATGTCGCCGACGATCTCCTCCACGACGTCCTCGAGGGTGACGATTCCCGCGTGGCCGCCGTACTCGTCGAGGACGATCGCCATCTGGAAGCCCTCGCTGCGCAGGATCCCCAGCAGCGGGTCGAGACGCAGGCTGTCCGGGACGACGGTCGGCTTGCCCATGATGTGCTTGACCCTGGTGGCGGCGCGCTCGTGGACGGGTACGGCCACCGCGTGCTTGACGTGGACGGTCCCGACCACCGACTCGTCTGCGCCCAGCACGGGGAAGCGCGAATGACCTGTCTGGCGCGCCACCTCGATCACCTGGGAGGCCCGATCGGTGTCGGTGACCGTCGTCGCCCGCACACGGGGCGTCATGATCTCCCCGGCGGTGCGCTGCCCGAACTCCACGGAGCGCTCGACCAGCTCGGCGGTGTCGGCGTCGAGCGTGCCCTGGTGGGCTGAACGCTGCACCAGCGAGTCCAGCTCCTCGAGGCTGCGGGCCGAGCGCAGCTCCTCCTGGGGCTCGATGCCCATGCGGCGCACGATGGCGTTCGCCGACCCGTTGAGGAGGGCGATCGGCCAGGTCATCGCGGTCGTGAACGCCCGCATCGGGGCCTGGGTCGCGCGGGCGGTCTCGAGGGGGCGAGCGATCGCGAGGTTCTTGGGGACCATCTCGCCGAAGACCATGGTCAGCACCGTGCCGACCAGCAGGCCCAGCGCGAGGGCGAGCGGTCCGACGAGGTCCTCGTCGACCCCCCACGTCGTCAGGCCGGGCCGGATGAGGTCCGCGATGGCCGGCTCGGCCAGGAAGCCGATCGCCAGGTTGGTGACCGTGATCCCGACCTGGGCCCCGGAGAGCTGGGTCGACAGGCTGCGCAACGCTCGCTGCACGCCGGCCGCCCGACGGTCGCCGTCCCGGGCTGCCCGGTTCACCGCGGTCCGGTCCACCGTGACGAACGCGAACTCCGCGGCGACGAAGACCCCGCACGCGGCGATGAGCAGCAGCGAGACGCCGAGGAGCAGGCCCGCGGTCATGTGGTCGATGCCCGCCGCGGGACCCCTGGGGAAGGGCTGTGGAGACTTCCGTCCATGGGTGCTGCAGTGCCTTTTCGCCGTCGGGTTGGCCACTCGCAGCGTATCCGGCCGCCGGCTCCCACGGGAGTCGGGTT
This sequence comes from Nocardioides sp., assembly GCA_021166815.1. GTDB lineage: Bacteria > Actinomycetota > Actinomycetes > Propionibacteriales > Nocardioidaceae > Nocardioides. The sequence goes on along the minus strand of JAJPEO010000365.1, from coordinate 3,879 downwards.
GGATGGTGTCGTCCCGTGCCGTCGTCGCGACAGGAAGCCATGAAGACTCTCGTGACCGGTGGTGTGCGCTCGGGGAAGTCCACGCACGCCGAGTCCCTGCTGTCCGCCACCGACCCGGTGCGCTACGTCGCGCTCGGCCCGACACCGGTCGCAGAGGATGACGACGACTGGCGGGCGCGGGTGGACCGTCACCGGGCGTCCCGTTCACCGCACTGGGAGACCGTCGAGACCGCCGACCTCCCGCACGCCCTCGGCCTCGCTGCGACTCACCCGCTCCTGGTGGACTGCCTCGGCACGTGGCTCGCCCGGTTCATGGACGACCGGCATCTGTGGGACGTCGCGGTCAGTGAGGTGGAGTCGGCGTTCGCCGAGGAGACGACCCGGGTGGTGGAGGCCCTGCGCGCAGCGACGGCCGACGTGGTCGTGGTCACCAACGAGGTCGGGCTCGGCGTCGTCCCGGAGCACCGCTCGGGGCGGCTCTTCCGAGACCTCCTCGGCACGCTCAACCAAGCCGTGGCCGCCACCTGCGACGAGGTGCACCTCGTGGTGGCAGGTCGCGTCCTCGTGATCTGACCCGTCAGGCCAGCAGCACCAGCATTGCGGCGAGAGCGATCTCGATCGCGGCTCCGAACACGTCACCGGTCACACCGCCGAAGCGGCGCGAGGCTCGGCGTACGAGCAGCACCACCACGAGGCCGCCCGCCGCCACCGCCAGCAGGCCGCGCCACCAGTCCAGTCCGGTCAGCTCGGCGCCCGCCGCGACGACCAGGCCGCCGACCGCCCCCAGGAGGACCACCGCCCGCCGGGGTTGGGTGGAGGTGAACAGGCGACCCAGGCCGTCGGGTCGAGCGGCCTCGACCCCGTCGACACAGCAGACGGCCAGACCCAGTCGGGAGACGCACACGGCGGCGGCGACGAGCCAGGCGCCGTGCGGGCGCTGCAGCACGCTGGCCGCGCCCGCGACCTGGAGGCCGAGGACGAGGACGGTGGTCGCCACCCCAGCCGGACCGGCGACACCGGTCTTCATGACCTCCAGCGAACGGTGCCGGTCGAACGAGGACGCCAGGCCGTCAGCGGTGTCGGAGAGGCCGTCCAGGTGCAGGCCACGGGTGCCCCAGGCCACCGCGCCCACCAGGACCAGGGCGCCGACCAGGGCCGGGGTCCCCATCGTGACCGTCATGGCCCACGCGAGGAGCGCCGCCGGGACCGCCAGGGCCAGGGCGGCCACCGGGGCGAGGCGTACGGCCCACGTGGCCGCATGCCTGTCGACCAGTGCCGGCGGACGTACGGGGATGGCGGTCAGCGTGCCGACGGCCAGGCGCCAGCCCGAGGACAGCGCGCCTGGGGTCACGGAGCGATCTCGGAGATGAGCGCGACGTCACGCAGCAGGGCCGTCGCACTGCGCACGAGGGGGACGGCGGCCACCGCGCCCGACCCCTCGCCCAGGCGCAGGTCGAGGTCGAGGAGGGGCACCAGCCCGAGCTTCTCGAGGGCCAGGGACTGCGCGGGCTCGGTGGAACGGTGTCCGGCGGCGAACCACGCCGCCGCCCCGGGCTCGAGCCGGTCGGCGGTCAGCGCGCTCGCCACGCTCATCAGACCGTCGAGGAGCACCGGGACACCGAGCACGGCCGCCTCGGCGAGGTAGCCGGTGGTGGCGGCGAGGTCAGCACTCCCCACCGAGGCCAGCGTCTGCAGCGGATCACTTGCTCGGCCGCCGAGCCGGCGCAGCGCCTGGTCGACCACCTCGGTCTTGTGCCGCAGTGCCTCGTCGTCGATGCCCGTGCCCCGGCCGACGACCTCGGACGCGGGCAGTCCCAGGGCGGCGGCGACCAGGGCGGCGGCGGGCGTCGTGTTGCCGATACCCATGTCACCGCTCAGGAGCAGGTCGGCCCCGGCGGCGACCTCCTCCCGAGCCACCGCACGGCCTGCGGCGACGGCATCGCGAGCCTGGTCGGACGTGAGCGCGTCCTCGACGTGGATGGCACCGCTGCCGCGCCTGATCTTGTGCCGCTGGAGGTCGGCCCTGGCCGCGGAATCGAGGTCCGCGAAGTCCTCGTCCACCCCGAGGTCGAGGACTCGTACCGCCACCCCGTTGGCGCGCGCCAGGGCGTTGACGCCCGCACGTCCGGCGAGGAACGTCCGCACCATCGCGCCGGTGATGGCCGGCGGGAAGGCAGAGACCCCGTGCCGGGCCACGCCGTGGTCCCCGGCGAAGATCACCAGGCGCGCCTGCTCCACGGCTCGTGGGGGAACGCGGTCCTGGGTCGCGCACAGCCACACACCGAGATCGCCCAGGCGCCCCAGCGCACCCGGCGGCGTCGCCAGTCCCGCGAGCCGCTCCGCGGCAATGCGGTGCGCGGTCGGGGAGGGTGGGACGACGGCCATCTGTGCTCCTCGTGCGTCGGTCGCGGGCCCGGCCAGCCTAGGGCTCGGCAACTGCCTCCAGAGAACGGCGTCCGCCACTAGGGTTCCCGCATGTCGACACACGCCGTGGGCGGCCGCACCTGGGCCTGGGTGGTGCTGCTCGGGCTCACCGGCCAGGTGGCGTGGGCGGTCGAGAACATGTACCTCAACGTCTTCGTCCACGAGACGATCACCGACTCCCCCACGGTGCTGGCGCTGCTCGTGGCCAGCAGCGCAGTCGCCGCCACGGTCGCCACGCTTCTGGCCGGCTCGGCCTCCGACCGTCGCGGCCGACGCCGCGAGTTCATCGCGCTCGGCTACGTCACGTGGGGGCTCGCCACCGCGGCCTTCGGACTGGTCGGAGTCGACGCCGCGGCGAGCCTGGCTCCCGCCCTCGACGCGGTGGTCGTGGCCGTGGTCGCGATCATCGTCCTCGACTGCGTGATGAGTGCGCTCGGGGCGACGGCCAACGACGCGGCGTTCAACGCCTGGGTGACCGACACGACGACGACCGGCAACCGTGGCCGGGTCGACGGCGTCCTCGCGACCATGCCGCTCCTGGCCATGCTCCTCGTGTTCGGCGCGCTCGACCCACTCACCCGTGCGGGCCACTGGACCACCTTCTTCGCCGTCGTCGGCGTGACGACCACCCTCGTCGGTGTCGTGGCCTGGTTCGGCGTACGCGAGGCACCCCTCCCCCGGCCCAGCGGCACCTATCTCTCCTCGGTGCTGGACGGCCTGCGCCCCAGCACGGTCCGCCACCGCCCGGCGCTCTACCTGGCGCTCGGCACGTGGGCGGTGCTGGGCGTCAGCACCCAGGTGTTCCTGCCCTACCTGATCATCTACGTCCAGCGCTACCTCGACATCGAGGGCTACGCCATCGTGCTGGCGTCCGTCCTGATCGGCGCGGCGGTGCTCAGCATGCTGGGCGGCAGGGTGCTGGACCGCATCGGCGCCGTCAACGGGGTCGGTCCGGCGGTGGGGATCTTCGCCGTCGGCCTGCTCCTGATGTTCTGGGCGCGCGGGATGCTGCCGGTGATCGGGGCGGGCATCGTCACGATGTCCGGGATGATGCTCGCGATCGCCTCGATCTCGGCCACCGTGCGCAACCACACCCCGCCTGATCGCGCCGGAGAGGTCCAGGGCCTGCGCATGGTCGCCGCCGTGCTCGTGCCCATGGTGGTGGGCCCCTTCATCGGCGCCGCCGTCATCGCCGGTGCCGACGAGACGTACGTCGACCTCGGGGTCACCAAGGTCGTCCCCACGCCCTGGATCTTCCCCACCGCAGCCCTCGTCGCCCTGCTGGTGCTGGTGCCGTGGCGCCTGCTGAGGAAGGCGCCGGCCGAACGCAGCGTCGTGGGCGTGGGCTCGTGAGGACGCACTGGTCCGACGTCGTGGACGCGGACTTGCCCCTGCCGGAGCATCCTCGTCCGCAGCTGGTCAGGGACACCTGGAGCAACCTCAACGGTCAGTGGG
>JAJPEO010000361.1 GCA_021166815.1 Nocardioides sp. | reverse complement strand
GCCGGTGGCGCCGCGTCGCACCCGGCCTGCTGGTCCCCGCGGGGACGCCGCGCACGCCCGAGCAGCGGGCCGTCGAGGCGGCCGCCCAGCTTCCGGCCGACGGCCTGATCACCGGCTGGGCCGCGCTGCGCCTCGCCGGCGCCGCCTTCTTCGCCGGCGAGAGAGTCGACGGGACGCTCGAGCCGGTGCCGGTGCTCCTGCCGCACGACGTCCGTCGGCGCGGGGCGGGGCTCCTGGTCGAGCGGACCCGGGGGCCGCTGCCCGCGGCGGTCGTGCGTCACGGCGTCCCGTGCGCTCCCGCCGAGGTGGCCCTGGTCCACGAGCTGCAGCGGGAGTCCTCGTCCAAGCGCGCCGGCGTGATGGTCGACATGGCCCTCGCCGCAGGGGTCGTCGACCTCGGCGGGTTGCGTCGGCGGCTCGCGCGCACGCACGGGGTCACTGGGGAGGCGTCGTACGCCGTCGATCGCGCGTGTGGCGAGTGCCGCTCACCGAAGGAGTCGGAGATGCTGCAGGTGTGGGAACGCCTGGCCGGCTTCCCCAGGCCGCTGATGAACCGGGAGGTCCGCGCGCTCGACGGGCGGCTGCTCGCGGTCGTCGACCTGCTGGACGTCGAGGCCGGAGTGGTGGGGGAGTACAACGGCTCGGACCACCGTCGCGCCCGGCAGCAGTCGCGTGACGAGGCGCGGGCAGCGGCCCTGCGCGACGTGGGGCTGGAGCTGTTCACGGTCGTCGCGGGGGACTCCGAGCAGGTCCAGGTCGACCGGATGCGCGCGGCGCGGCGGCGTGCGCTCTGGCTGCCGGAGGAGCGGAGGACGTGGCGCGTCGGCGCCTTCGTCCCGGCGGGCCCGCTGCCGGGGGAGGTCGACGCGGCCGAGCAGGCTGCGGCCGAGGCTGCTGCCGCGGCGGCGCTCCGGATCGCGCTCGAGGCAGGCTCGGCGGTGCCGTGAGCAGCCACTCGGTTCCCCGGACCCCGTGGTGGGGAACGGGCGGCACCGGTGCGTGGTGCTCGTCCCGACCATCTCGTTCCCCAGCCGGACGCGGGGCGTTGGCGCCCCGGCGGTAGACTCGGACCGGATTTTCCCCTTGCCGTAGGAGTGCAGCCGTGGCCCGTGTCGTCGTGGACGTCATGCCCAAGCCCGAGATCCTCGACCCCCAGGGCAAGGCGGTGCTCGGTGCACTGCCCCGCCTGGGCTTCACCGGCGTCCGTGAGGTGCGCCAGGGCAAGCGGTTCGAGATCGAGATCGACGGCGAGGTCACCGACGAGCTCCTCGCCCAGGTCGACAAGATGGCCGAGACGCTGCTGTCGAACCCGGTGATCGAGGACTACGAGGTCCACGTCGAGGAGCACACCGTCGCCGAGATCGCCCACGAGGCGGGTCGCTGATGAAGATCGGCGTCGTCACCTTCCCCGGTTCGCTCGATGACGTCGACGCCCGCCGCGCGGCCGAGGTCGGCGGCCACGAGGCGGTCGCGCTGTGGCACGGCGACGAGGACCTGCGCGGCGTCGACGCGGTCGTCCTGCCGGGCGGCTTCTCGTACGGCGACTACCTCCGCTGCGGTGCCATCTCCCGCTTCTCGCCGGTGATGACCCCGGTCATCGAGGCCGCCCAGAAGGGCATGCCGCTGCTCGGCATCTGCAACGGCTTCCAGATCCTGTGCGAGTCGCACCTGCTGCCGGGCGCGCTCATCCGCAACGACCACCGCAAGTTCGTGTGCGTCGACCAGCGCCTGCGCATCGAGCGCGTGGACACCCCCTGGACCAGCGCCTACGAGCAGGACCAGGAGATCACGGTCGTGCTCAAGAACGGCGAGGGCGGCTACATCGCCGACGAGGCGACCCTCGACATGCTCGAGGGGGAGGGCCGCGTGGTGGCGCGCTACCTCGGCCGCAACCCCAACGGCTCGCTGCGCGACATCGCCGGCGTCTCCAATGAGCGCGGCAACATCGTCGGCCTGATGCCCCACCCCGAGCACGCCATCGAGGCGCTGACCGGTCCGGGCACCGACGGCCTCGGGTTCTTCACCTCCCTGGTGGAGGCCGTGCTCGCATGACCCCGGTTCGCCTCTACCGCCTCGTCGCACGGGCGGAGGCCCTGACGTGGGCGCTGCTCCTGGCAGGGATGTTCCTCAAGTACGTCACCGAGACCACCGACCTCGCCGTCCGGGTGTTCGGCATGCTCCACGGTGTCGTGTTCATCGCCTACGGCCTTGTGACGGTGCTGCTGTGGCTCGACCAGCGCTGGTCCTTCGGCCGCCTGGTGCTGGGGCTGGCGTCGGCCGTCCCGCCGTTCGCGACGGTGCCGTTCGAGTCGTACGCCGAGCGCCGCGGGATGCTCGGGGAGCAGTGGCGGCTGCGTGGCGAGGCGCCCAGCACCGCGCTGGAACGGGCCGCCGCCTGGCTGGTCCGCCGACCCGGGCAGGGTGCGGCCGTCGGCGCGGTGGCGGTGGCGGCGCTGACCGGCGTGGCGCTGGTCATCGGCCCGCCGGCCTGAGGCAAGGAACAGTCCACCAGTGAGGCTCAGTCGAACAGCTGCGGCACGGCCGCGAGCGCGGCGTCGGCCGTTGCTGCGGGAGCCTGCGTGACGGTGCCGACGGCGTCCATGGCGACGGCCACGTGGGCGACGTAGTCGTCGGTGCGTGCGGTGCGGAAGTAGAGCAGCCGGGTGACGTCGGAGCCGGGGAGGGCGAGGGAGAAGTCCTGGCTCTCGGCCTCGGTCCAGGTGCCGCGGGGGGTGCCGGGGCGGGTCTTGATGCTGCCGCTGGGGCGCCAGTCGGGAGGCGCGACGGACTTGTCGACGGCC
>JAJPEO010000352.1 GCA_021166815.1 Nocardioides sp. | reverse complement strand
TAGCGCAGCATCTGCGTCTCGCTGTGGTGGCTGTTGAACACCGGGTGGGTGAGGAACTCGGTCGTCCGCTCGAGGCCCTCGGGAAGCCCGCTCGGTGCGGCGCCGAGAGCGTCGGACCGCCCGCCGTCGACGGCCACCCCGAACGCCTTGAGCACCGAGGAGACGGTCGACGCGCCGGTGCGCTCGGAGGTCGAGACGCCGACCCGGTCCTCGTCGACCAGTCGCAGGTGCAGGCCCAGGGCACGCGCACTCGCGACGATGTCGGCGGCCCGACCCGGGGCCAGCACGGTGATGGTGTCGAACCAGGTGGAGTTCTCGAGCGCGAAGCCGGCGTCGCGCAGCGCGCGGGCCAGCGTGTTGGCGTGGGCGTGCGTGCGCCGGGCGATGGCGCGCAGCCCGTCGGGCCCGTGGTGCACGGCGTACATCGACGCGACGACTGCGAGGCGCACCTGCGCGGTGCAGATGTTCGAGGTCGCCTTGTCGCGACGGATGTGCTGCTCGCGTGTCTGGAGCGCCAGTCGGTAGGCCGGGCGCCCCTCGGCGTCCACCGACACACCCACCAGCCGGCCGGGCAGGTGGCGCTCGAGCCCTGCGCTCACGGACATGTAGCCGGCGTGCGGCCCGCCGTAGAACAGGGGCACGCCGAAGCGTTGGGACGAGCCCACGACGACGTCGGCGCCCCAGGCGCCCGGGGCCTCCAGCAGCGTCAGGGCGAGGAGGTCGGCTGCCACGACCACGAGGGCGCCACGCTCGTGGGCCTCCTCGACCAGGGCACGGTGGTCGTCCACCTGGCCGTTTGCCCCGGGGTACTGGATCAGCACGCCGGAGATGTCTCCCTCGGGCAGGCCCTCGGACAGGTCGACCACCAGGACCGGGATGTCCATTGCCGCGGCACGGGTGCGCACCACGTCCAGCGTCTGCGGCAGCGCGTTGGCGTCCATCACGAACGCGCCGGTGGCTCCGCGCTTGGCCCGGCGCACCAGCGTCATCGCCTCCGCTGCCGCGGTGCCCTCGTCGAGCAACGACGAGTTGGCGGTCGGCAGGCCGGTCAGGTCACCGATCAGGGTCTGGAAGTTGAGGAGCGCCTCCAGGCGTCCCTGCGAGATCTCGGGCTGGTAGGGCGTGTAGGCGGTGTACCAGGAGGGGTCCTCGAGGACGTTGCGACGGATGACCGGCGGGGTGATCGTGCCGTGGTAGCCCAGTCCGATCATCGCCTCGGCGACCCGGTTGTGCGAGGCCATGGCCCTCAGCTCGCGGGCCGCGGCATCCTCGGTGATCGGCTCGGGCAGGTCGAGGGACCCGGCGGAGCGGATGGCCGGGGGCACGGCCGCGGACATCAGGTCTTCGAGGCTCTCGAAGCCCAGCCGGGCGAGCATCGTCTGGACGTCCTCGTCGCGGGGACCGATGTGGCGCGCCTGGAAGTGCACGGTGGGATCCGTTCGTCCAGCAAGGTCAACGGCGGACTGGTCGGACATCAAGGCTCCTGGGGGTCACTCAGCAGCCTCCCCCTCTGTCGGTCCGGATGACCTCCAGAGTTGCCTGCTCCGTGCGGTTCGGGTGCCTGAGAGGTTCCGGGGAGGAATTGCCCCTTCGGCGCACCGTGGCCTCTCGGCCACGGTGACTCTCCCGCGCGGGTTGATCAGCGAGAGGATCCTAACCCGTCTTGCGCGCGGCGCGGCGTGCGGCGAGCTCGTCCCCGGGCACGGGAGCGTCGGACTCGGCGGCGGTGCGCTCGCTGGGCAGCTCGGCGAGCGTGCCCTCGATCTCGCGCCACACGCCACCGATCGCGATGCCGAAGACGCCCTGCCCACCCTGCAGCAGGTCGATGACCTCGTCGTTGCTGGTGCACTCGTAGACGGACGCGCCGTCGCTCATGAGGGTCACGCGAGTGAGGTCGTCGGTGCCGCGCTCGCGCAGGTGTGCCACCGCGGTCCGGATCTGCTGCAGCGAGATGCCCGCGTCCAGCAGCCGCTTGACCACCTTGAGGATGAGGATGTCGCGGAAGGAGTACAGCCGCTGGGAGCCGGAGCCCGCCGCGCCTCGCACGCTCGGCTCCACGAGACCGGTCCTGGCCCAGTAGTCGAGCTGGCGGTAGGTGATGCCGGCAGCGTTGCACGCGGTGGGCCCGCGGTAGCCGGTGTCGCTGGGCAGCGGCGAGACGTCGTCGGTGAAGAGCAGGCCCTGCTCGTCGGCCATGTCGGCGGCAAGCGCCTGGGCGGCATCGTCGCGATGCTGCTCGTTCTCGTTCACACCCATGCGACCCTCCAAGGTCAATACTCCGTGAGCGCAACTCCGAGGGGGAAGAAGGAAGTCACCGGGGAGTGCCCGACAACCACAAGCGTGGAGTTACAACAGAGACAGTTCAAGGTAGGACCAACCCGCGACCCGGTCAATCTGCTGGACGGCGTGTCGCAACCCTCAATGTCAGGTTGAGGGTGAAGGTTCAGTCGCGTCAGTGCTGCTCGAAGTCCTCGGGCGTCACGTGGTCCAGGAACTCGCGGAAGCGCTCGACCTCGTCCTCCTGCTCGGCGGGGACCGCCAGGCCCGCCTCGTCCAGCACGGCCTCCGCGCACAGGATCGGCGAGCCGGTACGCAGCGCCAGGGCGATCGAGTCCGAGGGGCGGGCGCTGACCTCCGCGCCCCCCTCGAACACGAGCGTGGCGTAGAAGATGCCGTCCTTCATGTCGGTGATGCGCACCTCGTCAAGGCGCTGTCCGGTGGCGTCCAGGATGTCGCGCAGCAGGTCGTGCGTCAGCGGGCGCGGCGGTGTGACCCCCTGCTGGGCGAAGGCGATCGCGGTGGCCTCCACTGCGCCGATCCAGATC
>JAJPEO010000309.1 GCA_021166815.1 Nocardioides sp. | reverse complement strand
CTTCCCCGGGGCCCCGCGTGGGCGCGGCGCTGCGTCCTCCACAAGGAGTGCCAGCCCGGTTTGTCCTGCCGTGGGCTGGGTAGCACCCCGTCGGCAACGACAACGGACGGGGGAAGTGGATGGCTCGCGAAGTCGCGATCTCCAGGCAGGGCACGGCCGCGCTGGTCGAGGCGATGGAGGCGCTGGCGCGCCAGACGTCGCAGGTGCAGGCGTTCGTGGAGCAGGACTCGCACATGGACCGGTACGGAGCCTTCCGCGGCCTCCTGCACGTCTTCCGCGAGACCTACGCGCGGGCCCACGGCGACCTGGCGGCAAGCCTCGCGGGAGCTGCGGCAACGGCGACCCGCCTGGAGGACGCGCTGGCCTGCGCTCGACGTGACGTGCTGCGTGCCGACGAGGCCGTACGCCTGGACCATCGCGGGCTGGAGGCCTCGGTGGCGTGCCTGGTCGTCGGCGCCGCCGAGGAGGTGCCGGGCCCGGGGTGGCCCGATGCCGTGGGAGCGTCCGCGTTCGTGGGGGACGCGGTGCGTGAGCTGCACGTGCAGGCCCCCGGCCAGTACGTGCCGAAGCACCGGCTCGGTCCGGTGAGGACCCGCCGGTCACCCGTCGCGCTCGTCGAGGCGCTCGAGGCCGTCGACAGGCTCACGAGCCACCTCGACCGTCTCGACGACTCCATCCACGGTGCGGCCGCGGTCGGGGAGTACGTCTCCAGGAGCGCGTCATGAGGGCCGAGGTGGTGGTGCCCCTGCACGACCCCGCGTCGGTGCTCCACTCGGGTGCCACGGCTTCCGTGGTCGACATCGAGCGCCTCAAGGCCGAGTGCGGCTACGTCCTGCGATCCGTCGACTGGTGCCTGGAGCTGTGCGGGGTCTCGCTGCTCGACGCCTTCTTCGACAAGCTCGGCGGCGACCTCGCCACGGTCGGCACCATCGCCGAGGAGTGGCGCCGCACCGGGCTGGCGGCGCGAGTCCTGGCGGACAACTACCGCGCGATGGCCGCAGCCGTGCCGCAGGTGTGGGTGGGCGACGCCGCCGAGGCGGTGGCCGCCCGGTGGGAGGAGTTCGCGACGAACCTCGACGACACCGCCGAGTGCGTGGAGGTCACGCACCTCGCGGTCGAGGACATGCTGGCTGCCGTCAGGTCCGCGCTGGAGGTGCTCGCCCTGGTGCTGAGCCTCGTCGACGAGGTGGTCGTCGGCTTCGCGGGCAGCGCGGGCAAGGTGTTGAGCGAGCTGGCCACGGGCGGGCGCCGGGTGCGCAGGATCATCCGGCTCGGACGCGAGGCGTTCGAGGTCCTGGACGCGCTGGCCGACCTCGTGCCCGGTCTGGTGCGTCTCGGGGCGCTCACGTCGGCGACACTGACTGCGCTGGACTACTCCGTGCTGCTGCTCGACGTCGACGTGAATGCCGACAACGCCCGACGCGCAGACGAGGTCGCCGCCCACCTCCCGTTCCGGTCGAGTCGGGCCGGCTGATGGCGCGCAACGGTGCCCTCGACGAGCTGCGTACCCAGGCGGCACGGCTGCGGGAGGAGTCCGCGCGCTTCCGCGAGCGGATGGACCGCGCACGTGCCGTCCTGCAGCCGCAGGTCGAGCGGGCAAGGGCCGAACGGGCGGCTCGCGAGCGTGAGGGCGGCGCCGCTGGGGGGCACGACGACAACGACGACGCGGCGCCGACGTGGTGGGAGCGGGGCCCGTGACGGAGCCGTACGTGCTCGGCTACCTGCTGTGCCTCGCCTGCGCGGCGCTGCCGTCATGCTGGACCAGCCCGGGTGAGGTCCACCCGAGTGACGGTGATGTCGAGTGCTTCCTCGAGGGCCGCCACGGGTGCCTCCAGCTCGCCCTTCCGCGGCCTACGGGTGCCGGCGAACCAGGTGACCTCGAGGGGGCGGCGCCGGGCGGTGCCGACGCTGCGCCAGGTGCCGGTGATCCGTCCGTCCACGAGCAGGGCCGGCGACATCAGGCCGTTGGCCCGGCTCACCAGCCGTGCGTGGTCCGCGGGCGTGACGAAGCGGTCGCGCCGCTTGGAGTGGTAGGCGCACAACAGGGCGTCGAACTCGGGCAGGAGGCGCACGCCGGACAGGTCGCGCGGCGCGGGGACGTCGGGGAGGTCGAGGTACGTCCGCTCGTCCGGACCGACGTACGACACGAGTCCCTCGAGGTCACCCACCAGGGAGTCGACGACGCCCAGCGGCAGGCCGGACCACCAGGCGATGTCCTCACGCGAGGCGGGGCCGTGGCTGGACAGGTGGGTGCGGACCAGGTCGACGAGGCTCGCGCCGGGTGCGTCGAAGCGCCGGTAGACCGGCGCGCCCTGTCCCTCCCACCGAGCCCCCGGGACGGGGCGGCGCACCAGCCCGCCCGATGCCGTCACCACGTGGCGACCGGTGGGCGAGTCCAGTGCCTCGGCCGCGGCAAGGCCCTCGTGCTCGTGCAGCCAGTCACGCAGGAACGCCCTGAGCTCGTCGGGAGTCCTCCAGACGGAGGCGTGCTGCTCGACGGCCTCCCATGCCTCCTCGGCGCCGACCCGCTCGAGGCCGAGCTGGCGTCGCCAGTGCGTCGCCATGGTCGTACGGCACGCCTCTCGCAGGACGGCGAACTGCTGCGGGGTGGCCGTGTGCACCGTCCCGCGGATGGTGCTGCCCCGCACGATCTCGCCACCCTCGTAGGCGGCCGAGACCGCCGCGTGCGTCACGCCCGGGAACCGGGCGGCGAGGCCGATGAAGGCCGAGCGCGCGGTCTGGGTCTGCACGGGACCAACCGCCTCGACCATCGCGCCCACCTCGGCGACCGGCTCGGGGAACTGCCGCGCCAGCGTCAGCGCGGCGAGGTCGTCCCAGCTCGTCGGCACGTGCCGATTCAAGCACGCGCCCGGCCTCCGGGACGCGGCTCAGGACAGGCCGACGACCTGGCCGTCGGCGTCGAGCCCGATTCGCGCCGACGCCGGCACCTTCGGCAGCCCCGGCATGGTCATCACGTCGCCCGTGAGGACGACCACGAAGCCGGCCCCGGCCGAGAGCCGCAGCTCGCGCACCTCCACGGTGTGGCCGGTGGGGGCGCCCAGGACGGACGGATCGGTGGTGAACGACATGGGGGTCTTGGCGATGCAGACCGGGAGCTCGCCGAAACCGTCGTCGGACAGCTCGGCGACCTGGCGGCGCGCCCGCGCGGAGAACACGACCCCGGAGGCGCCGTACACGCGGCTGGCGACCAGCCGCACCTTCTCCTCGATGGTGGCGTCGTCGGGGTAGCAGAAGCGGAAGTCGGGCTTCTCGTCCTCCAGCAGGGTCATCAGGCCGCGGGCCAGGTCCTCGGCGCCGGCACCGCCGTCGACGACGTGCGTGGCGTCGTGGGCGGCGAACCCGAGGTCGTGGGCGAGCTTGACCACCAGGTCGATCTCGCCGTCGGTGTCGCTCGGGAAGCGGTTGATCGCGACGACGGCGGGCACGCCGTAGATGTCACGGATGTTGGTGAGGTGGCGGGCGAGGTTGGCGAAGCCGGAGCGCACGGCGTCGAGGTCCTCGCGTCCCAGGTCGGGGAGGCGGGTCCCACCGTGGTACTTCAGGGCGCGCACGGTGGCGACCACCACCGCGGCATCGGGGCGCAGCCCGGTCAACCGGCACTTGAGGTCGAAGAACTTCTCGGCGCCCAGGTCGGCGCCGAACCCGGCCTCGGTCAGCACGACGTCACCCATCCGCAGGGCGGCGCGCGTGGCCTGGACGGAGTTGCACCCGTGGGCGATGTTGGCGAACGGCCCACCGTGCACCAGCACGGGGTTGTGCTCGAGCGTCTGCACGAGGTTGGGGGCCAGGGCGTCCTTGAGCAGGACCGTCAACGCCCCCTCGGCGTCGAGGTCGCGGGCACGCACCAGCGCGCCGGTCCTGGTGCGGGCCACCACGATGTCGCCGATGCGTCGCTGGAGGTCCTCGAGCGAGGTGGCCAGGCAGAAGATCGCCATCAGCTCGCTGGCGACCACGATGTCGAAGCCGTCCTCGCGGGGGACGCCGTTGGCCTTGGCCCCGAGGCCGACCACGACCTCGCGCAGGGCACGGTCGTTGACGTCCAGAGCCCGCTTCCACGAGATCGCGCGGACGTCGATGTCCAGGGCGTTGCCGTGGTGTACGTGGTTGTCGATGAGCGCGGCGAGGAGGTTGACCGCGGCGGAGAGGGCCGCGAAGTCGCCGGTGAAGTGCAGGTTGATGTCGACCATCGGGATGACCTGGGCGTAGCCGCCGCCCGCGGCCCCGCCCTTGATCCCGAACACCGGGCCCATGGAGGGCTCGCGCAGCGCGGCGACGGATCGGACGCCGATGCGGCGCAGCCCGTCGTGCAGGCCGATCAGCGTGGTGGTCTTGCCCTCGCCGGCCGGGGTGGGCGACATCGCGGTGACCAGGACGAGCCGACCCTCGGGCCGGTCGGCCAGTGGCGCCAGTGCGGCGGGCGGCAGCTTGGCCTTGTCGTGGCCGTAGGGCACCAGCAGGGCGGGATCGAGCCCCAGCTTCTCCTCGGCGATCTGGGCGATGGGCAGCCACGCAGCGGCGTTGGCGATCTCGACGTCGGACAGCACGCGCCCCAGTGTGCTGCTTGGATGACCTCGATGACAGTGCCGACCGTCCCGATCCCTGCGGGTCTTGCGGCCCAGCGGGAGCTCGGCGCCGGATGGGCCCGCTGGCTGGACCGCCTCCCCGCGCTCACGCGCGCGCTGCTGGAGGAGTGGGACCTGAGGCCCGTCGGGGCCGCCCTGCACGGCTGGTGCTCGCTCGTGGTGCCGGTCGCCGACGGGACGGCCCAGCGGGCCGCGCTCAAGATCAGCTACGACGGCGACGACGAGTCGCTCCACGAGGGCCTCACCCTGCAGCGGTGGGCCGGTCGGGGTGCCGTACGACTGCTCCGCGCCGACCCGCACCGACGGGCCCTGCTGCTCGAGTGGCTCCCCGGGCCGGACCTCTCGGACGCGTGGGACCTCGAGGCGTGCGAGGTCGTCGCCGGGCTGTACGCCCACCTGCACGTCCCGGCTCCGCCCCAGCTGCGCACCCTCCCCTCGTACGCCGAGCAGTGGCTGGCCGACCTCTCGGCGCTCGGGAGGGAGGT
>JAJPEO010000236.1 GCA_021166815.1 Nocardioides sp. | reverse complement strand
AGCCGCGGCCTGAACCCGCTCTTCTCCGAGCCGGGCGACCACACGGCGTTCGCGGACGGCTATCCCGTGACCATCGCGAGCGAGTCGTCGCTCGAGCGGCTCAACGGCTGGATCGCCGAAGCGACCGCCGCTCGCGGTGAGTCCCCCGCGCCGCCCATGGCGATGCAGCGCTTCCGTCCTGGCCTGGTGGTCGACTGCCCCGAGTCCTTCGCGGAGGACGGCTGGCGGGGAGTCCAGGTCGGCGAGGTGTCCTTCCGCGTGGCCAAGGCCGTGGACCGGTGCGCGATGACCGGCATCGACCCGCGGACGCTCGCGTACGGCCGCGAGCCGCTCCGCACCCTGGCGCGCCACCGCTTGTCGGCGGACCGCAAGACCTTGTTCGCGGTCCATCTCGTCCCCGTGTCCACGGGCTGGATCCACGTGGGTGACCCGGTCTCAGTCCGCTGAGCGCTCCACCGGTCGGGCTGGGTCGGTGACCCAGGCGCTCCAGGAACCGGGGAACAGCGCGGCCCGCACGCCCGCCGCCACGAGGGCGAGCACGTCGTGCGCGGCCGTGATCCCCGACCCGCAGTAGACCGCCACCTGGGCGCCCGGCACCGCTCCGACGGCTGCGTAGACGCGTGCCAGGTCCTCCCCGGCCAGGAACCGGCCCTCGGGCCCGAGGTTGGCATCCGTCGGCACGTTCCGCGCTCCGGGGATGTGGCCCGCCACCGGGTCGACGGGCTCGACCGCCCCGGAGTACCGCTCGGGTGCGCGGGCGTCCAGCAGGACGTCGACGTCGAGGACTTCGCCCGCCTCCACGACGGGCATGTGCTGGTGCCCGGAGACGGTGAAGTCGCCCGCCGTCGGTGTCGTCCCCCCGGACTCGACCGGCCCGCCAGCCTCACGCCACGCGCCCCAACCACCGTCGAGCAACCGGACGTCGTGGTGCCCGTGGAGGCGGAGCAGCCACCAGGCGCGGGCAGCGGCGCGTCCCTGCCAGTCGTCGTAGACGACCACCGGCCGGTCGTGACGCACGCCGGCGTCGCGCATCGCCGCCGCGAACCGCTCCGGGTCGGGCAACGGGTGCCGCCCACCGGGGCCCGGCGGGTCGGACAGGGCGGTGTCGAGGTCGACGTACGCCGCGCCCGGCACGTGGCCCGCCGCGAACGCGTCCGCGCCGGGCGGCCCACCGAGGGACCAGCGCACGTCGAGGACGCTCACCTCGCCGAGGCGGCTGCGGAGGTCGGACACGCTGATGAGGGGACTCGTGGCCATGTCGCCAGCCTGCCACGCCCCGCGCATGACAAGATCACCCCCGAGATGGCTGAACTTCACTTCTTCACCGGCACCATGGACTCCGGCAAGTCGACCCTTGCCCTGCAGACCAACCACAACCACGCGACCCGCGGTCGGGTCGGGCGCATCTTCAGCACCCACGACCGGGCCGGTGAGGCGATGCTGTCGAGCCGGCTCGGCCTCACCCACGAGGCGATCGAGGTGGGCGAGGGCTTCGACTTCTGGAAGTACGTCGTCGACGCGCTGACCCAGGGCGCTCGCATCGACTACCTCATCTGCGACGAGGCCCAGTTCTACACAGCCACGCAGATCGACCAGCTGGCCAAGCTCGTCGACGAGCTGCAGATCGACGTCTTCGCGTTCGGCATCCTCACCGACTTCCGCACCGCCCTCTTCCCCGGCAGCGCCCGCCTCGTCGAGCTGGCCGACCGCATGAACGTGCTCCAGGTGGAGGCGCTGTGCTGGTGCGGCAAGCGGGCCACCCACAACGCGCGCACCGAGGACGGGGTCATGGTCACCGAGGGAGAGGTCATCGTCGTGGGCGACGTCGACCCCACCACCCCCGCACCCGGTGAGGACGTCGAGGTGGCCTACGAGGTGCTGTGCCGCCAGCACCACCGGCGGCGCCTGACCGCCGCGCGGGCCAAGGCCGTCAGCCTGGCGCCGGAGCCCCTCCCGTTCGGCTGAGCAGCGGCGTCGCTCACCCGACCAGGATGGGGATGCTCATCTCCGTCGTCGTCAGCGAGCCGTGCAGCCCGATGAGGGTGTTCTCGTACGGGAAGTCGGCCGTGGAGACCACGGCGAGGTCGTCACGGCACGCGACGACCACGTCGCCCAGCCGGGGCAGCACGCGGGCGTCCACCTCACCGAACCATCCGGCGGCGATGACCTCCTCGCGCGTCTGGACCACTGCGCGCTCGCCCAGCACGCCGCGCCAGGTGTCCACGACGTCGGCCACCGCGCCGGCTGAGCAGTAGACGTGGCGGAAGCGGGCCTCGCCGCCGATCACCGCCACGCCGTCGCGCAGCTCCAGCACCTGGTCCACGTCCACGCGCGCCTCGGGCGGGCTGTCGATCATGCCGTGGTCGGCCACGACGACCAGCCGGGTGGAGGCCGGCAGCTCCTCGCGCAGCTGCTCGGCCTGGGCATCGACCATGGCGAGCTGCTGCAGCCACTGGGTCGAGGCCACGCCGAACTTGTGGCCCGTCCAGTCCAGGTCCGCGTCGTAGACATAGGTGAGCGAGGGAGATGCGGCGCTGGCGGCGAGCGCCGCGGCGATGCGCTCACCCACCCGGTCGGCGCCCACGTAGGTCGCACCGCGCTGGGACGCCACCGTCAGGCCCGAGCCGCCGAACTCC
>JAJPEO010000226.1 GCA_021166815.1 Nocardioides sp. | reverse complement strand
GCTCACGCGGGCGAACTTGGCGTACGCGTAGGCGTCCTCGGCCGTCACGCGACCACCGGTCAGGACCGCGGCGGAGCCCGCGTCACGCAGGCCGCGGGCCGCGACCGCGAACGCCTCGGGCCACGAGGCCGGGCGCAGCGTGCCGTCCTCGTCACGCACCATCGGGTGCGTGATGCGGTCGGCGCGCTGGGTGTAGCGGAACGCGAAGCGGTCCTTGTCGCTGATCCACTCCTCGTTGACCTCGGGGTCGTTGCCGGCCAGGCGACGCATGACCTTGCCTCGACGGTGGTCGACGCGGATCGCCGCACCGCAGGCATCGTGCTCGGCGACGCTGGGCGTGGAGACCAGGTCGAAGGGGCGGGAGCGGAAGCGGTAGTCGGCCGACGTGAGCGCGCCCACCGGGCAGATCTGGATCGTGTTGCCCGAGAAGTAGCTCTCGAACGGCTCGCGCTCGTAGATCGCGACCTGCTGGAGCGCACCGCGCTCGGCCAGGGCGATGAACGGGTCACCGGCGATCTGCATCGAGAAGCGCGTGCAGCGCGCGCACAGCACGCAGCGCTCGCGGTCGAGCAGGACCTGGGCCGAGATGTTGATCGGCTTGGGGAAGGTGCGCTTGACCCCGCCCCGGGCGGAGAAGCGGCTCTCGCCGCGGCCGTTGGACATGGCCTGGTTCTGCAGTGGGCACTCGCCACCCTTGTCGCACACCGGGCAGTCGAGGGGGTGGTTGATCAGGAGGAACTCCATCACCCCTTCCTGCGCCTTGGCGGCCACACCGCTGGTCGCCTGGGTGTTGACGACCATGCCGGGAGCGACCGGCAGGGTGCACGCGGCCTGCGGCTTGGGGAAGCCGCGACCGTTGCCGGCGTCGGGCACGTCCACCAGGCACTGGCGGCAGGCCCCGACCGGGTCGAGCAGCGGGTGGTCGCAGAAGCGCGGGATCATCACGCCGATCTGCTCCGCGGCCCGGATCACCAGGGTGTCCTTGGGGACGCTGACCTGGATCCCGTCGATGGTGAGGGTGACGAGGTCGTCCTGAACCTGGTCGGAGGTGCTCATGCCTTGGCTCCCACGTTGGAGGCGAAGAGGGTCGAGGCCGCCGGGTCGAACGGGCAGCCCCCGTGGGTGATGTGCGCAAGGTACTCGTCGCGGAAGTACTGCACCGAGCTCGAGATCGGGCTCGTCGCGCCGTCACCCAGGGCGCAGAAGGCGCGACCGAGGATGTTGTCGCACTGGTCGAGCAGCAGGTCGAGGTCGTCCTCGGTGCCCTGCCCCTTCTCCAGGCGGTCCATCACCTGCGCGAGCCAGTACGTGCCCTCGCGGCAGGGCGTGCACTTGCCGCACGACTCGTGCTTGTAGAACTCCGTCCACCGCAGCACCGCACGCACCACGCAGGTGGTGTCGTCGAAGATCTGCAGCGCGCGCGTGCCGAGCATCGAGCCGGCCGCGCCGACGCCCTCGAAGTCGAGGGGGACGTCGAGGTGGTCGGGAGTGAGGATCGGGGTGCTGGAGCCACCCGGGGTCCAGAACTT
This sequence comes from Nocardioides sp., assembly GCA_021166815.1. Lineage (GTDB taxonomy): Bacteria > Actinomycetota > Actinomycetes > Propionibacteriales > Nocardioidaceae > Nocardioides. The sequence continues at coordinate 10,191 of JAJPEO010000226.1, read as the reverse complement.
CAGCTCGTGGCCCTCGCGCATGCCGCCCGCGAGGTCGATGAGCTCGCGCAGCGTGATGCCGAGCGGGGCCTCGTACTGACCGGGGGTCTTGACGTGGCCCGAGAGGCTGAAGATGCCGTAGCCCTGCGACTTCTCGGTGCCCATCCCGGCGAACCAGTCCGGACCGTGCTCGAGGATGCTCGGCACCGACGAGATCGACTCGACGTTGTTGATCACCGTGGGGCTGGCGTACAGGCCGGCGACCGCGGGGAACGGCGGGCGCAGGCGGGGCTGGCCGCGGCGACCCTCGAGGCCCTCGAGCAGCGCCGTCTCCTCGCCACAGATGTAGGCGCCGGCGCCCGCGTGGACGACGAGGTCGAGGTCGAAGCCGGAGCCGTGGATGTTCTTGCCGAGGTGGCCGGCGAGGTAGGCCTCCTGAACGGCGCGCTGCAGGCGGCGGATCACGTGGAGGACCTCGCCGCGCACGTAGATGAACGCCTGGTTGGCGCGGATCGCGTACGCGCTGATGATGACGCCCTCGACCAGCGTGTGGGGGCTGGCCATCATGAGCGGGATGTCCTTGCAGGTGCCCGGCTCGGACTCGTCGGCGTTGACGACGAGGTACTTCGGCTTCGGGTTGTCCTGAGGGATGAAGCCCCACTTCATGCCTGTCGGGAAGCCGGCGCCACCGCGACCGCGGAGACCGGACTCCTTGACCGCGCCGATGACCTCGTCGGGGGTCATGGCGAAGGCCTTGTCGACCGCGCCGTAGCCGCCGCGCGCCTCGTAGGCCGCCAGCGTCCAGGAGCGCTCCTGGTCCCAGTTGTCGGTCAGGACCGGGGTCAGCGTGTCAGTCACTTGTCCTCACCTCCGGTGGCCTTCTTCTCGGCCTGGGTCTCGCCCGGGACCTCCTCGACCTTGGTCTCGGACTGCGCGCGCGAGGTGTCGGCCTCGGCGACCGCCTCGGCCTTGGACGCCGGCTGCTCGACCGCCCGGGGCTGGGCCGCCTCGGGGGCGCTCCAGCCACGCTCGCGGGCGACCTTCAGGCCTGCCAGCGACGCCGGGCCCGCGGCGGGGCCCTCGTCGGCGAGGTCGTCGGGGAAGCCGGCGAGCACGCGCTCGGCCTCACGCCAGGTGCACAGCCGCGGACCACGGGTGGAGTGGACCGTCTTGCCGGCACGCAGGTCGTCGACGACCTGGACGGCCGACTCGGGCGTCTGGTTGTCCATGAACTCCCAGTTGACCATCATCACCGGCGCGTAGTCGCACGCGGCGTTGCACTCGACGTGCTCGAGGGTGATCTTGCCGTCGTCGGTCGTCTCGTCGTTGCCGACGTCGAGGTGGTCCTTGAGACGCTCGAAGATCGCGTCGCCGCCCATGATCGCGCACAGGGTGTTGGTGCAGACGCCGACGTGGTAGTCACCGACCGGCTTGCGCTTGTACATCGTGTAGAACGTCGCCACGCCGTTGACCTCGGCGGCGGTGATGCCGAGGATCTCGGCGCACGCCTCGATGCCCTCCGGGGTGATGCGACCCTCGACGGACTGCACCAGGTGGAGCATCGGGAGGAGCCCGGAGCGGGCCTCGGGGTAGCGAGCGGCGATCTCGCGCAGCTCCGCCCAGGTCTCCTCGGTGAGCCGGGTGTCGTTCTCGGTGAATCGATCCGTCATCGGTCGACTCCTCCCATCACGGGGTCGATGGAGGCGATGGCGACGATGACGTCGGCGATCATGCCGCCCTCGGCCATCACGCTCGTCGCCTGGAGGTTGGTGAAGGACGGGTCCCGGAAGTGGACCCGGAACGGCCGCGTGCCGCCGTCGGACACGACGTGGGCCCCGAGCTCGCCGCGCGGGCCCTCGATGGCGGCGTACGCCTGGCCTGCCGGCACCCGGAAGCCCTCGGTCACCAGCTTGAAGTGGTGGATCAGGGCCTCCATGGACTCGCCCATGATGTGGCGGATGTGGTCGAGGGAGTTGCCCATGCCGTCACTGCCGATGGCCAGCTGGCTGGGCCACGCGATCTTGTTGTCGCCGATCATGACGGGAGCGCCCTCGAGGCCGGCCAGGCGGTCGGCACACTGCTCGACGATCTTGAGCGACTCCCACATCTCGTTGAGGCGGATGCGGAAGCGGCCGTAGGAGTCGCTGGTGTCCCAGGTCTGGACCTCGAAGTCGTAGTCCTCGTAGCCGGAGTACGGCTGGGTCTTGCGCAGGTCCCAGGCGTAGCCCGTCGAGCGCAGCACCGGCCCGGTGAGGCCCAGGGCCATGCAGCCGGCCAGGTCGAGGTGGCCCACGCCCTCCAGGCGCCGCTTGAAGATCGGGTTGGCGTTGCAGAGGTCGGCGTACTCGGGGAGGCGCTTCTTCATCAGCGCGATGAAGTCACGGATCTCGTCGAGCGCACCCGGGGGCAGGTCCTGCGCCACGCCACCGGGGCGGATGAACGCGTGGTTCATGCGCAGGCCGGTGATCAGCTCGAACAGGTCGAGGACCAGCTCGCGCTCACGGAAGCCGATCGTCATGACGGTCAGGGCGCCGATCTCCATGCCGCCGGTGGCGACGGCCACCAGGTGGGAGGAGATGCGGTTGAGCTCCATGAGGAGCACCCGCATGACCTGCGCCTTCTCCGGGATGGAGTCGTCGATGCCGAGCAGCCGCTCGACGCCGAGGACGTACGTCGCCTCGTTGAAGAGCGGGGCGAGGTAGTCCATGCGGGTGACGAAGGTCGTGCCCTGCACCCAGGAGCGGTACTCCATGTTCTTCTCGATGCCGGTGTGGAGGTAGCCGATGCCGCAGCGGGCCTCGGTGACCGTCTCACCGTCCAGCTCGAGGATGAGTCGCAGCACGCCGTGCGTCGACGGGTGCTGGGGCCCCATGTTGACGACGATGCGCTCCTCGTGGGAGTCCGCCACGCCCTGGCTGATGGAGTCCCAGTCCTGGCCGGTCACGGTGAAGACCTGGCCCTCGCTCGTCTCGCCGGAGGCGGCGTAGAAGTCCTGGGAGTCCTGGTTGGTCGAAGTCATCAGTTGTAGCTCCTGCGCTGGTCCGGCGGGGGCACCTGGCCGCCCTTGTACTCCACAGGGATGCCGCCCAAGGGGTAGTCCTTGCGCTGCGGGTGGCCCGGCCAGTCGTCGGGCATGAGGATGCGGGTCAGCGCGGGGTGGCCGTCGAAGACGATGCCGAACATGTCCCACGTCTCGCGCTCGTGCCAGTCGGCGGTGGGGTAGATCGACACCACGCTGGGCACGTGCGGGTCGGAGTCGGGCGCGGTGACCTCGAGCCGGACCCGGCGGTTGTGGGTCATCGACAGCAGGTGGTAGACCGCGTGCAGCTCACGACCGGTGTCCTCGGGGTAGTGGACCCCGCTGACGCCGGAGCAGAACTCGAAGCGCAGCTTCTCGTCGTCGCGCAGCATCTGGGCCACGAACGCCAGGTCCTCGCGGCGCACGTGGAGGGTGAGCTCGCCACGGTGGATCACCACGCCCTCGAGCGCGGGCTCCAGGTCGGTCGACCGCAGGCGCTCCTCGAGCGCGTCGACGACCTCGTCGAACCAGCCGCCGTACGGACGCTGGGCCAGGCCGGGAAGGATGGTCGGCTTGACCAGGCCGCCGTAGCCGGAGGTGTCGCCGGTGCCGCGCACGCCGAACATGCCGCGGCGCTCGCCGACGACCCGGATCTCGTCGGACTGGGCGGGAAGGTTGCCCGTGGCCTCGTCGACCGGGGTGTTCTCGTCGCTCATCGCAGCTGACCCTTCATCTCGGAGGTCGGCAGGGCACGCAGGGCGTTGCTCTCCAGCTCCTGGATCTCGGCCACGCGGTTGGCGCCCAGCTTGGTGGTCTGCACCTGCTCGTGGAGCTTGACGATCGCGTCGATGAGCATCTCCGGGCGGGGCGGGCAACCGGGGAGGTACATGTCGACCGGGACGACGTGGTCGACGCCCTGGACGATCGCGTAGTTGTTGAACATGCCGCCCGAGGACGCGCAGACGCCCATGGCGAGCACCCACTTGGGCTCGGGCATCTGGTCGTAGATCTGGCGCAGCACCGGGGCCATCTTCTGGCTCACCCGACCGGCCACGATCATCAGGTCGGCCTGGCGCGGGCTGGCGCGGAAGACCTCCATGCCGAAGCGGCCCAGGTCGTACTTGGGCCCGCCCGTCGTCATCATCTCGATCGCGCAGCAGGCCAGGCCGAAGGTGGCCGGCCAGAACGACGCCTTGCGGAAGTACCCGGCCACCCCCTCGACGGTGGTCAGCAGCACGCCGCTGGGGAGCTTCTCCTCAAGACCCATGTGTCAGTGGCCTCTCAATCCCAATCAAGTCCGCCGCGGCGCCACACGTAGGCGTAGGCGACGAAGACGGTGGCGATGAACAGGACCATCTCGACCAGGCCGAAGAGCCGCATCGCGTCGAAGCGCTCGGCCCACGGGTAGAGGAAGATGATCTCGATGTCGAAGACGATGAAGAGCATCGCGGTGATGTAGTACTTCAACGGGAAACGACCGCCGTCGACCGCCTGCGGAGTGGGCTCGATGCCGCACTCGTAGGAGTCGACCTTGGCCCGGTTGTAGCGCTTGGGACCCACGACGGCGCTCATGATCACGGAGAAGACCGCGAAGCCCGCCGCGATGAGTGCCAGCGCCAGGATCGGCGTGTAGAGCTCCATCGCTTCCCTTCCGTGCGGAGCGCCTGGACGGGTCGTCCATGTGACTTTGTGAAATCGTTCACGAATGGCGCTCGGCACAGTCTAGGACCCCCCGGGCCCCGCGTCACGTCCGGGGGGACATACCCCGGGAACGTGCCCTGACCTGCGTATTTAGGTCACGGCAACCTTGGCTAATTGAGGGTCCGCCGAGCGCTCGACCGAGCCTTGGAGGGGTCAGGCGATGGCGCGGTGGAGGGCCACGATGCCGCCCGTGAGGTTGCGCCACTCGGGGTGCTTCCAGCCCGCCTCAGCCATGAGGGCAGCCAGCCCCTCCTGGTCGGGCCAGGCGCGGATCGACTCGGCGAGGTAGACGTACGCGTCCGACGCGCTGGCGGTCAGGGACGCCAGCGCGGGCAGCCCGCGCATGAAGCCGTCGAGGTAGAGCGCGCGGAAGGCCGCGTTGGTGGGGCGGCTGAACTCGCACACCACCACGCGCCCGCCGGGGCGGGTCACGCGCAGCATCTCGCGCAGGCCCGCCACCGGGTCGACGAAGTTGCGCAGGCCGTAGGAGATGGTCACCGCGTCGAAGGTGTCGTCGAGGAACGGCAGCCGGGTGCCGTCACCGGCCACGAACGGCAGGCCGGGCCGGTCGGTCTTGCCCTGGCGCAGCATGCCGACGGAGAAGTCGCACGGGACCGCCGTGGCGCCGTGCTCCGCGAACGGCTCGGTGGAGCAGCCCGTGCCGGCGGCGAGGTCGAGGACCAACTCGCCGGGGCGGGGCGCGACCGCCTCCACCATCGCGCGCCGCCACGTCCGCTGGATGCCGGCGGTCATGAGGTCGTTGGTGAGGTCGTATCGCCGGGCGACGGTGTCGAACATGCGACGGACGTCGGAGGGCTGCTTGTCCAGATGTGCGCGGGCCACGCGACGAGCGTAGGCCGCCCGACCACGCGGGCCACAACTGGGGACAACCTCTCGGTGCCCGGCTGCGTCCTACCTGTTGCCTACGATGAAACCCAGGATCCAGGAGGCCTCCCATGTCCCGTCGCGTGTCCCGTCACGGCGCCGTCACCACGCTCATCGCCGTGCTCGCCATGCTGTCGGCACTGGTGGCACCCGCCGCCGTTGCCGGCACAGGCCCCGGCACCTCGACCCAGCAGGTGCGCACCGCCAGCACGTTCGTGCCGATGCGGCTGGGCGACTGGGGCTGGCGCGTCCGGGTCCTGCAGAGCCGGCTGCACCAGCTCGGCCTGCACTCCGAGATCGTCCACAACCGCTTCGACGCCGAGACCAGGGCGGGGGTCGTCGCCTTCGAGCGCAGCCGCGGGTGGAAGGCCGACGGGGTGGTGGGCGAGCGCACCCTCCGCGCCATCGTCGCGGTCACCGAGAAGCCGACGTACGAGGCCCTCAACAACATCTACACCCCCGGCGAGCCGATCCTGCAGCGCGGCGACCGCGGGCGCCTGGTCCGCAACGTGCAGGCACGGCTCAAGCAGATCGGGTGGTTCTCCGGCCTCGTGACGGGCTACTACGGCCGACCGACCGTGCGGGCCGTACGCGGCTTCCAGGCCAAGCGGGCCATCCCGGTCACCGGCAAGGTCGATCGGCGCACCCTCGACCGGCTGCGCGCCATGACCCGCCAGCCCACGCGCGCCGAGCTGTTCAACATCGTGGCGACGGGCACGCCGCTGGACCGGCGCTGCCGCACCGGCAGGGTGATGTGCATCGACAAGACGTCACGGTCGCTGCGCTGGGTGGTCGACGGCGTCGTGATCAAGACCGTGGACGTGCGCTTCGGCTCCGAGGCCACACCCACCCGCGAGGGCGCCTTCGCGGTCTTCTCCAAGTCGCGCGACCACGTCTCGAGCCTCTACCACACGTCCATGCCCTTCGCGATGTTCTTCTCCGGGGGCCAGGCGGTGCACTACTCCCCCGACTTCGCGGCCAACGGCTACAACGGCTCCTCCCACGGCTGCGTCAACGTCCGCGACTACGTCACCATCGCGTGGCTGTTCGACCGGGTCCACATCGGCGACAAGGTCATCGTCTACCGCTCCTGATGCGGGTGCGGGCCCGGCCACTGGGGCAGGATGTGCGCCATGGTCGAGCCCGCCCCCCACTTCCCGCTCGCCGACCCGGAGTTCGACGTGACGTCCGAGGTCGTGCACCGCACCCGCGACGAGCGGTGGTGGGTGGAGACGTCGTACGGCTGGGCGGTGCTCTCCTACGAGCAGGCGGGCTCCCTGCTGCGCGACCGCCGCTTCCGGCAGGGCAACGCGCGCTGGCCCGAGCAGAACGGCATCCACTCCGGGCACTTCGCCGGGTGGTGGAAGGAGACGCTGCTCTCCCTCGAGGGCGAGGACCACGCCCGGATCCGACGCCTGCTGATGCCGGCGTTCCGCAACAAGACGATCGCGGCGATGCGCCCGCAGTTCCAGGCGCTCGCCGACGAGCTGGTCGACGAGTTCGCGCCCACCGGCCGGGTGGAGTTCATCTCGCAGTTCGCCGAGCCCTACGCCGCCCGCATCCTGTGCCTGCTGCTCGGCCTGCCCGAGGACAACTGGCACCAGCTCGCGGTGTGGGCCGACGACCTCGGTAAGTCCTTCGGCATCCGCGTCAAGGACGACCTGCCGCGCATCGAGGCCGCGCTCGACGGGCTGTACGGCTACATCGACACCGTGGTCGAGCAGCGACTGGCCGAGCCGGCGGACGACCTCGTGTCCACCCTCGTGCAGGCCTCCACCGACGAGGACGGGCGCCTGAGCCGCCACGAGCTCGGCGTGGCCCTGGTGTTCCTGGCCTTCGCCGGCATGGAGACCACCCGCAACCAGCTGGGCCTGGCCCTGCAGACGCTGCTCGCCCATCCCGACCAGTGGCGCCTGCTCGGCGAGCGGCCCGACCTCGGGGCGAACGCCGTCGAGGAGGTGATGCGGGTCAACCCGACGGTCACCTGGATCACCCGCGAGGCGCTGGAGGAGGTCGACCTCGGCGACGGGCTCGTCGTACCGGCTGGCGGCATCGTGCAGACCCTCTCCCACAGCGCGGGCACCGACCCGGCGGCCATGCCCGACCCGGCTTTCGACATCCGCGAGCTGCGGCCACCGCACCTCGGGTTCGGGGCCGGGGTCCACCACTGCCTGGGGCACTTCGTGGCGCGCACCGACATGGCGGTGGCGCTGCCGCTGCTGGCCCGGCGGATGCCGAACGCCGCACCCGATGGAGCGGGCCGGTGGCTGCCGGTCTCGGGCAACACCGGGGCGCTGGAGTTCCCGATCACCTTCGACGCCGGTCACTGACCCGGGCGGCGCGCGCCTCGACTCCGCCGTCGGGCCTCCACGGGCGTAGGCTGCCCCCTCGTGACGACGACCGCGTCCCCGGATCCCGCGCGCCCCCTCGTGGTGCGCAGCGTCCCCATCGACCTCGACGCGGACTCGCTGCTCTCCTTCGTGCCCGACGACCATCCGGTGACCTGGCTGCGCAAGGGCGAGGGCCTGGTCGGCTGGGGAGTGGCCGCGCAGGTCCGCACCGACGGCGCCACGCGCTTCAGCGACGCCGACAAGTGGTGGACCGAGACGGTCGCCCGCGCCGAGGTCCACGACGACGTGCACGAGCCCGGCAGCGGTCTTGTCGCGTTCGGGTCGTTCGGGTTCGCCGACGACCCGGGCGACTCGGTGCTGGTCGTGCCGCAGATCATCCTGGGCCGCCGCGGCGACCTGACCTGGCTGACCACGGTCGACGTCGAGGCGCCCACGCTCTCCCCCGCCGCCGCTCCGCGCCCGCCCACCGGCGTCGCGTTCGCCGACGGGGCGCTCAACGGCGAGGAGTGGATGTCGGTCGTCGCCGACGCCGTCGCCCGCATCGGTGCCGGCGACCTCGAGAAGGTCGTCATGGCCCGCGACCTCATCGCCACCACCGACGAGCCCCTCGACGTGCGCTGGCCGCTGACCCGCCTCGCCGCCGACTACGCGATGACGTGGACCTTCCACGTCGACGGCATCTTCGGCGCCACTCCCGAGATGCTCGTGCGCCGCGAGCGCGGCTTGGTGACCTCACGGGTGCTGGCCGGCACGATCCGCCGTACGGGCGACGACGAGCGCGACCTCGCCCTCGCCGCGACGCTGGCCCGCTCGTCGAAGGACCTCGAGGAGCACGAGTACGCCGTGCGCTCGGTCGCCGACGCCCTCGAGCCGCACTGCTCGTCGATGAACGTGCCCGAGGCGCCGTTCGTCCTCCACCTGCCCAACGTCATGCACCTCGCGACCGACGTCAACGGCGTCGTCCACGACAGCGCGTCCTCCCTGCAGCTCGCCGAGGCGCTGCACCCCTCGGCCGCCGTCGGAGGTACGCCCACCCCGGCCGCGATCGCCCTGATCGCCGCCCTGGAGGGCATGGGCCGCGCCCGCTACGCCGGACCGGTCGGCTGGATCGACGCCAGCGGCGACGGCGAGTGGGGCATCGCCCTGCGCTCGGCGATGGTCATCGACCAGGGCGTGCGTCTGTTCGCCGGCTGCGGCATCGTCGCCGACTCCGACCCCGCCGCGGAGCTGGCCGAGTCGCAGGCGAAGTTCGTCCCCGTACGCGACGCCCTGTCGCCCTGACCCCGGACCTCCCTCAGCCCAGGTCGAGGTCGCTGCCGTCGGCGAGGCGCGTGTAGCGCTGCCCGGCCGGGGGCAGGAACCTGTCCATGTGCCCGTCGACGATGCCGAGACCGGCCTCGGAGTAGACCCGGTCGTGCACCGCGAGGTTGTGCGGCGCCCTGACCGCCCGCGCGAAGTCGATCGCCTCCGACGCCTTGAGCCACGGCGCCGAGACGGGGACGCACAGCACGTCGACGTCGGCCTCGGGCACGGTGAGCGCGTCGCCGGGGTGGTAGACGGTGGTGCCGTCCACGGCGATGAGGTAGCCGCTGTTGTGGAAGCGCGGCAGCTCCGGGTGGATCACCGCGTGTAGCTCCCCCACCGCGGTCACGGGCAAGGACGCGTCGAACCGCTCCCCCGGCGCGATGACCGTGACCCGCTCGGCGACGTCCGGGGCGTCCTCACGGATGCGCGCCGCCACGTCGGCGATCGTCCAGATCGGCGCGTCGCTCGCCCGCAGGCGCGCGGGGTCGTAGTGGTCAGGATGCTCGTGCGTGACCAGGATGCCCGTCGCCCCGTCCACGGCCTCCAGGTCGGTGAAGACCCCCGGGTCGACGACGACGGTGCCCGTGTCGCCACTGAGGCGGACGCAGGCGTGGCCGAACTTCGTGATCCTCATGTGGCCAGACTAGGCCGGGGGTGGCGGGCAGGACCTCGGGCGCCCGGCGCGGCCAGGCTCGTTGGTTGAGGTGCGAGCGTGCGAGCCTCGAAACCATCACCTCACCACCGAGCTCGTTGGTTGAGGTGCGAGCTTGCGAGCCTCGAAACCAACACCCGACTCAAGGCATACCTCGTCTGGGGGATGGCGTTCGAACACGTGTTCGAGCGAGAATGGGTGCATGGCCACCGCACCCCACCCGATCCTCCTCGACCCCGCCCGGGTCGAGGAGCTCTCCTCGGGTGAGGTCCTCACCGCAGTCGCCGCGTCGCGGGCGC
>JAJPEO010000215.1 GCA_021166815.1 Nocardioides sp. | reverse complement strand
TCCTCCGCGGGGACGCCGCACGGCAGGGTCCTTGGACCCTCGGGCCGGGACCGCCGGACCTCTGGCAGCGCGTCCACGCCACGGGCACGACTGGCGCCGGGGCGCCACAGGGAGTTGACTGGAGTCCGACTCCAGATCACTTTCGAAAGCGACCCGCCATGACGCAGACGACCCAGCCCGCCGGGCCGGACCCCACGCCCGCCACCGACCCCGAGGTGTGGGACGCCGTGGTGGTCGGCGCCGGTCCGGGTGGACTGACCACGGCCGCGTACCTCGCTGCCAACGGCAAGAAGGTGCTGGTGCTGGAGGCCAACCAGGTCGTGGGCGGCAGCACCCAGACGTTCCGGCGCGCGGGCAACAAGTTCGAGTTCGACGTCGGCACCCACTACGTCGGCGAGTGCGGTCCGGGCGGACGGATGCAGACCACCCTGTCCGGGCTGGCGCTCACCGAGCGCATCACGTGGCTGCGCCAGCGCCCCGAGGGCCACTGCCAGATCATGATCCCGGGCACCACTGTGCAGACGCCGACCGGCTGGGACACCTACCTCGAGCGGCTCGTCGCGGCGTTCCCCGACGAGGAGTCCGGCCTGCGCCGCTGCGTGGGCATCATGCGCGGCATCGCCACCAACCAGGTCCGCTGGAAGCGCCCCTTCGACCTGCTGCGCTGGGGGATGCGCCCGATCACGACGCTCATGGACGCCTGCGGGCTCAGCGCCGACGCGCAGGCGGTGATCCTGGCGGAGAACGGCGACTACACCTGGCCGCCGCACCGCACGCCGGCCGCGTTCCACGCCGGCTTCCTCGACCACTACCTCCAGGCCGGTGCCTACTACCCGCGCGGTGGGGGCCAGATGATCGGCGCCCACCTCACCGACGTCATCCAGTCCTACGGCGGTCGGGTGCGCACCAAGACGCGCGTCGAGAAGATCCTGGTCGAGGACCGCCGCGCGGTCGGCGTACGCGTGCGTGGCGGCGAGGAGATCCGCTCGGAGGTCGTCGTCTCGGCCGCGGACTTCAAGAGGACGTGGGCCGAGCTCGTCGGGGAGGAGCACCTCACCCGGCGCCTGCGCAAGCGGCTGGCCGACCTCGAGATGACCCTGCCGATGTTCGCCGTCTACGTCGCCCTCGACGTCGACCTGCGCGAGCGCGGCACCCCGCCGCTGGCGTGGGTGTGGCCGACCAACGACGTCGACGGCTACTACCGCGAGGTCGCCGCCGGCCGGTGTCCCGACAAGATGCCGGTCGGCATCAGCTGCCCGACCGCCAAGGACCCCGAGGGCACGCACTCGGCTCCGCCCGGCTTCTCCACGCTCGAGCTGGTCAGCTGGGCGCCGAAGGAGCACGCCTTCTGGAACGTCACCACCGACCCGGGCGACGGTGACGGCTACGGCCGCGACGAGCGCTACCGCCAGCTCAAGGAGGAGCTCACCCAGCGGGTCCTGGACACCGCGGAGCTGATGATCCCCGACATCCGGGAGCGCCTGGTCTTCTGCGAGGCATCCACCCCGATCACCCAGGAGCGCTTCACGCTGACGACGGACGGCAACTGCTACGGCATCGCCCCGCTGCTGAAGAACCTTGGGCCCTTCCGCCCGCGAGTCAGGACCCACATCCCGGGGCTGTTCCTGGCCGGCAACAGCACCCAGAACCTGTTCGGCATCAACGCCACGATGTGGGGTGGCATGCGCACGGCGGGGGAGGTGCTCGGCCGTGACCTCGAGCAGGAGGTCAAGGACGGCGCGGTCTTCGTCGACGAGGCGCGCCTGACCGAGATCACCGACGACTTCGACCCGCTGCTGGCGTCCAAGCCCGGTTCGGTGATCCGTCGAGCGGCCCGCCGTCGCCCGACCACCTCGGTGGTGTGACGCACATGCGGGTTCTTTTCGCTGCTTGAGGCGCATCTACGGGTGTAGCCTCGTCTGCATGCCGGAGATGCGGGTCAGTGAGGCAGCGGTCTACCTCGGCGTCAGCGACGACACGGTGCGCCGGTGGATCGACCGTGGGCTGCTGCAGGCGTCGACCGACGACGCCGGGCGCAAGGTCGTCGACGGCTACTCGGTGGCGATGGTGGCCCGGGAGCACGCCGCGCCGCCTGGCCTTCCCGGCGGGGTGACGAGCTCGGCCCGCAACCGGTTCGTCGGCCTGGTCACCGACATCCGCATGGACGAGGTGATGGCGCAGGTCGAGCTCCAGTGCGGCCCGTTCCGCGTCGTCTCCCTGATGAGCAGCGAGTCCGTGCGGGACCTGCGCCTCGAGCTCGGCTCGGCGGCCGTGGCCTCGATCAAGTCGACCCAGGTGGTCGTCGAGGTCGTCGGCCAGGGCAGGGAGTGAGAGCGATGTCCGTACGCCGCCTCTGGGCTGCCATCCCCCTCGCCCTGCTCGCACCCGGGCTGGCGGCGTGTGGCATTGCTGACCAGGGCGACTCCCCGACGCTGACGGTCTATGCCGCAGCGTCCCTGCGCTCGACGTTCGAGCAGCTGGGGGAGGAGTTCGAGGAGGCCCATGACGGTGTCGAGGTCGCGCTCAGCTTCGCCGGCTCCTCCGACCTCGTGGCCCAGGTCCAGCAGGGCGCCGATGCCGACGTGTTCGCCTCCGCCGACACGGCCAACATGGACAAGCTGGTGGCAGACGACCTGGTCGGTGAGGGGCCGGAGCTCTTCGCCGCCAACACCATGCAGATCGCGGTGGCCCCGGGCAATCCTGCCGGCATCACGAGCCTGGCGGACCTGGCCGGTCCCAGCGTCAAGCTGGTCGTGTGCGCACCGGAGGTTCCCTGCGGGGCCGCCACCATCCGTCTGGAAGGGGCCGCCGGACTCGACCTCAGCCCGGTGAGCGAGGAGCAGAGCGTCACCGACGTGCTCAACAAGGTGGTCACCGGTGAGGCCGACGCAGGCCTGGTCTACCGCACCGACGTGACCGTGGCCGGGGACACCGTCGAGGGCATCGACTTCGAGGAGTCCGCCGGCGTGGTCAACGACTACCCGATCGCGACCGTCGCGGGCAGCGATGCGGCGGGACTGGCCCGTCAGTTCATGGACCTAGTCCTCGGCGCGACCGGGCAGCGCGTCCTCGCGGAGGCGGGCTTCGCCCGGCCCCGCCGATGAGCACGAGGCAGCACACCGCCACGCTCCCCGCCTGGGCGTTCGTCCCCGCGGCGCTCGGGGCGGTCTTCGTGCTGCTCCCGCTCGTGGCGATGCTGAGCCGGGTCAGCTGGGGCGACTTCTGGGGCTTGGTCACGAGCGAGTCGTCCCGCGCCGCGTTCGCCCTCAGCATGCGTACGTCGGTGCTGAGCACGCTGTCCTGCGTCGTGATGGGCGTCCCCATGGCCCTGGTGCTCGCCCGCACCCGCTTCCCCGGGCAGGGGCTGCTGCGCTCGCTGGTCTTCCTGCCCCTGGTGCTGCCACCGGTCGTCGGCGGCATCGCCCTGCTCTACACGTTCGGCCGACGCGGCCTGCTGGGGGAGTCCCTGGAGGTGCTGGGCCTGCAGATCGCGTTCTCGACGGCGGCCGTGGTGCTCGCGCAGACCTTCGTGGCGCTGCCCTTCCTCGTGATCAGTCTCGAGGGTGCGCTGCGCACGGCGGGGGAGCGCTACGAGGTGGTCGCGGCGACGCTGGGCGCCCGGCCGAGCCGGGTGCTCTTCCACGTGACCCTCCCGCTGATCCTGCCCGCCCTGGGCTCCGGCACGGTGCTGGCGTTCGCCCGCGCACTGGGGGAGTTCGGCGCGACGATCACGTTCGCCGGCAGCCTGCAGGGCGTCACGCGCACCCTGCCGCTGGAGATCTACCTCCAGCGCGAGAGCGACCCGGACGCGGCGGTGGCGCTGTCCCTGGTGCTCGTGCTGGTGGCCGTGCTGGTCATCGGGTTCTCGCGGCGTGGAAGGAGCATGCTGTGAGCCTGCGGTTCGTGGCACGGATCCCCGAGCGCCGCTTCGACGTCGACCTCGAGGTGCCGGCCGGCCAGACCCTCGCGCTGCTGGGCCCCAACGGCTCCGGCAAGTCCACCCTGCTGGCTGCGGCTGCCGGGCTGCTGCGCCCCAGCGACGCGAGCATCAGCCTCGACGGGCGGGTGCTCGCGCGGGTCGAGGGCGGGTCGACCCGCACCTGGCTGCCTCCGCACGAGCGCCAGGTGGGGCTGCTCGCCCAGCAGCCGCGGCTGTTCCCCCACCTCAGTGCCCTCGACAACGTCGCCTTCGGCCCACGCAGCCGCGGCACCTCGCGGGCAGCCGCGCGCCGGGTGGCGGGGGAGTGGCTGCGACGCGTCGACCTCGCCGACCTCGGCCACCGGCGCCCGGGTCAGCTCTCGGGCGGCCAGGCCCAGCGGGTGGCCATCGCGCGGGCCCTGGCCGCGGACCCCGACCTGGTCCTGCTCGACGAACCACTGGCCGCGCTCGACGTCGACGTCACGCCGGCCCTGCGCCAGACGCTGCGAACCGTGCTGGCAGGCCGTACGGCCGTGATCGCGACCCACGACATCCTCGACGCCGTGCTGCTGGCCGATGCCGTCGCGGTCATCGACGGTGGCCGCATCGTGGAGCACGGTCCCACCCGGGAGGTCCTGACCCGGCCCCGCAGCCCGTTCGGAGCCCGCATCGCGGGGCTCAACCTGGTGGCCGGCGTCGCCGACGGCGACGCGCTGCGGACCACCGCGGGGACGGTGGTCCACGGGCGGACCGCCGGCGAGCGCGTCACGGACGGCTCACCGGTGGTCGCGATCTTCCGGCCCTCTGCTGTCGCGGTCTACCTCGACGCCGTGCCCGGCTCGCCCCGCAACGTCTTCGACGCCACGGTCCAGACGCTGGAGCCGTACGGCGACCTCGTGCGCGTGCGCGCCGACGGGCTCAACGCCGACGTCACGCCGGCGGCGGTGGCCGACCTCGGGCTGGCGCCGGGGACTCGCGTGCGACTGGTGGTCAAGGCCGCGGAGGTCGAGATCTGTCCAGCCGCCCCGTGAGGACCCGCCAGCGTCTAGGTTGAGCCCCGTGGCTCAGGGATGGGATGCCGACGTCGTCGTGGTGGGCAGTGGGTTCGGCGGCGCCGTGGCGGCCCTGCGGCTGGCCGAGGCCGGACACCGGGTGGTCGTGCTGGAGAAGGGCCGGCGCCTCAGCGACGCCGACCTGCTGCGCGCGCGCCGGGACCCGCGCGCCTACCTGTGGCAGCCGGGCGCGGGCCTGCGCGGCTTCTTCTGGCAGCGCATCTTCAAGCACGTCGCGATCATCGGCGGCACGGGTGTCGGCGGCGGGTCGATCGTGTGGGCCGGCGTGCTGCTGGAGCCCGGTGACGACTTCTACGCCGCCCCGGCCCTGGCCGATCTGGGCATCGACCGGGCGGCTCTGGCCCCCCACCTCGCGCGGGCCGCGTCGATGCTGGGCCGCGTCACCAGCCCCCACCACGACCGGATGGACGACCACCTGCAGGCGGCGGCCCGCGCGATCGGCGCGGGCGACACCTTCGGACCGGTGCCCACCGCCATCCACTTCGGCCGTCCCGGCGTGACGGAGCCCGACCCGTTCTTCGGCGGGCGCGGACCCGAGCGCACCGGCTGCCGGCTGTGCGGGGAGTGCCTGCTCGGGTGTCCCTACGGCGCCAAGAACGAGCTCCGGCACAACTACCTCCACCTCGCCGAGCAGGAGGGCGCCGAGATCCGTGCCGAGCACGAGGTCGTGGCGCTGCGCCCCGTCGAGGGCGGCTACCTCGTCGAGACCCGCCACCCGTGGCGCCGGGGACGGCGCTCGACCCTCGCAGCGCGCCGGGTGGTCCTCGCCGGGGGCGTGCTCGGCACAGTCGAGCTGCTGCACCGCTGCCGCGGGGAGCTCGCCACGCTGCCGCACGTCTCGCCGTTGCTGGGTCGCCACGTGCGGACCAACTCCGAGGCGTTGACCGCGGTCCTGCAACCGCCCGGCGACGACCTGTCGCACGGCCCGACGATCTCCAGCCACTTCCACCCCGACCCCACCACCCACGTGACCCAGAACCGCTACATGGGCGGCTGGCACATGCGGGCCCAGCTCGGCCCGATGGTCGACGACGACGTGCCTGCGCGACGGGCCCGCCGCGTGGTCGGCGCGCTCGCGGCGCACCCGCTGGCCCAGGCCCGCCTGGTGGGCGCCCGCGACTTCCTCGAGCGGCTGACCGTGCTCACGACCATGCAGCGCCACGACAGCGAGCTCGCCCTCGACCT
Source organism: Nocardioides sp. (assembly GCA_021166815.1). Lineage (GTDB taxonomy): Bacteria > Actinomycetota > Actinomycetes > Propionibacteriales > Nocardioidaceae > Nocardioides. Next base: position 11,030 of record JAJPEO010000215.1, on the reverse strand, counting down.
GCGCCGCTCACCGTGGCAGCCGTGGCGCCGGGTGCTGCGCTCGCGCCTGGTGGGGGGCGTACGCCCGCCCAGCAACCTCCCCGTCGCCAACCGGGTGACGCGGGCCTTCGCCGCCGCCTCGGGCGGGCGCCCGCTCAACCTGCTGGGCGAGTCGGTCGGCGGCCTGTCCGTCACCGCGCACATCCTCGGGGGAGCGGTCATGGGCACCGACGAGACCAGGGGAGTGGTGGATGCCCGGCACGAGGTCCACGGCCACCCCGGCCTCTACGTCGCCGACGCGAGCGTCATCCCGGCCAACCTCGGGGTCAACCCGTCGCTGACCATCACCGCGCTCGCCGAACGCTTCGCCAGCACCTTCCCGCCCCCGCCCGCCGATGCGCCAGCACCCCAGGGAGCCGCCATGTCCCACACCGCCAGGTCCCACACCGTCGCGTCCCTCAAGCGTGCGTGGAGCGACCTCGCGGCGCCCGACGCCGACGACCTGCTCGCCGAGCGGGCCGGTGACCTCGCCGCGTCCTTCGTGGCTCCGCTCACCCGCATCGCCCCGCCTGGCCTCGGCCTGGTCGGACTGCCCCGCTGGCACGGCAAGCGCTTCCGCCGTGCGGGAGCCGGTATCGAGGGCGTCAACCTCGTCCGGCAGGCAGGCGGCCTTGCCGAGGTCCTGCCGATGACGCTGGCGACGGGCACGTCCCTGGCCGACGGACGCCCCGCCCTCGTGGTCTCGTACGCGTCCGACGCGCCGCGGCCGTGGAGGTGGGTGCGCGACGAGGTGCGCCGGGCCCCGGACGGGACCGGCTTCGTGGGCATGACCTTCGTCGACCTGCCCGGCCTGCGGCGCCTCGGCGGCACGCCCTTCCTGCTGACCCCGACGCCCGGTCAGTAGTGCGCGCTCATCACGTGCTTGATGCGGGTGTAGTCGTCGAAGCCGTAGCCCGAGAGGTCCTTGCCGTAGCCCGATGACCCGAACCCTCCGTGGGGCATGTCGGAGACGAAGGGGATGTGGGTGTTGACCCACACGCAGCCGAAGTCGAGCTCGCGGGTGAGTCGTTCGGCGGTGCCGTGGTCACGGGTCCACACGCTGGCGGACAGGCCGTACTCCACGCCGTTGGCCATGGCGATCGCGTCTGCCTCGTCACCGAACGACTGCACCGTCAGGACCGGTCCGAAGACCTCCTCCTGGACGATGCGGTCGTCCTGCCGCACGCCCGTGACGACGGTGGGGGACCAGTAGAAGCCCCGGTCTCCTGCGCGGGTCCCACCGGTGGCGACCGTGGCGTGCGCGGGCAGGTCCTCGAGGTAGGACGCCACCTTGGCGAAGTGCCGCGCGTTGTTGAGCGGGCCGTAGTCCGCACCCTCGTCGTCGCTCGCGCCCGGGGTGGTGGCCTCGGCGGCGGCGACCAGCAGCCCCACCAGCTCGTCGTGGACGCTCTCGTGCGCGATCACGCGGGTCGCGGCGGTGCAGTCCTGGCCGGCGTTGAAGTACGCCGCCGCCGCGATGGCCTCGGCGGCAGCCGGGAGGTCGGCGTCGGCGAACACCACGGCCGGGGCCTTGCCGCCCAGCTCCAGGTGGACCCGCTTGAGCGACCAGGCCGCGGAGGCGGCGACCTCCTTGCCGGCTCGCACCGAGCCGGTGATGGCCACCATGTCCGCGCGCGGGTGCTCGACGAGGTAGCGGCCCGTCGAGGCGTCGCCGTTGACCACGTTGAAGACCCCGGGCGGCAGGACCTCCCCGGCGATCTCGGCCAGGCGCACCGTCGAGCGTGGGGTGGTGTCGCTCGGCTTGAGGACCACGGTGTTGCCTGCGGCCAGGGCGGGCGCGATCTTCCAGATCGCCATGGCGAGGGGGTAGTTCCACGGGCAGACCTGGCCGATGACGCCGACCGGCTCGCGGCGGATGTGGGAGGTGTGGCCCTCGAGGTACTCCGCGGCGGACTTGCCCTCGAGCAGGCGGCAGACACCGGCGAAGAAGCGCAGCTGGTCCACGCCCTGGTCGACCTCCTCGCTCGCGATGTAGCGCACCGGCTGCCCGGTGTCGCGGGCCTGGAGCGCCGAGAGCTCGTCACGGTGGGCGGCCACCGCGTCGGCCAGGTCGAGGAGGTACTTCTGCCGCGCCTTCGGCGAGAGCCGCTTCCACGACTCGAACGCGCGACCGGCGGCCTCGTACGCGGCGTCGACCTCCTCGGGCAACGAGACGGGGTTGCGGCCGTCCGGCTCGCCCGTGGCGGGGTCGACCAGCTCGATGGACTCACTGCTCCTCGAGGGCGCCACCGCGCCGTCGATGTAGTTGTGCACCATGTTGGGATTCTGCCATCCGATCCCTCGACGGAGTGAGGATTCCGGGGCAGGATGCCGACATGACGTCACGAATCAGTCATTGGGTCGACGGTGGAGAGTGGGCAGGCGGCTCCGACCGGTGGGGCGAGGTGACCAACCCGGCCACCGGCTCGGTCGTCGGGCAGGTTGCGATGGCCAGCCAGGACGACGCCCGTCGCGTCATCGACGCGGCCGCGGCCGCGGCGCCCGAGTGGGCTGCGACCTCGCTGGCGCGGCGTACGCAGGTGGTGTTCGCGTTCCGCGAGCTGCTCAACGCCCGCAAGGACGACCTCGCCGCGATCATCACCCGCGAGCACGGCAAGGTGCACTCCGACGCGGTCGGGGAGGTCTCGCGCGGCCTCGAGGTCGTCGAGTTCGCCTGCGGCATCGCCCACCACCTGCGCGGCGGCCACAGCGAGTCGGTCTCGACCGGCATCGACGTGCACAGCAAGCGGGCGCCGCTGGGCGTCGTCGGCATCATCTCGCCCTTCAACTTCCCGGCCATGGTGCCGCTCTGGATGTGCGCCAACGCCATCGCCTGCGGCAACGCGTTCATCCTCAAGCCGAGCGAGAAGGACCCGAGCGCGGCGATCTGGCTGGCCCGCCTGTGGCAGGAGGCGGGGCTGCCCGACGGCGTCTTCAACGTCCTGCAGGGCGACAAGGTGGCCGTCGACGAGCTGCTCTCGAACCCCACGGTGCAGGCGATCAGCTTCGTCGGGTCGACCCCGATCGCGCAGTACGTCTACGAGGAGGCCAGCCGGCACGGCAAGCGCGTGCAGGCGCTGGGCGGGGCCAAGAACCACATGGTCGTGCTCCCCGACGCCGACCTCGACCTCGCCGCCGACGCGGCCGTGAGCGCCGGCTACGGCAGTGCGGGCGAGCGGTGCATGGCGATCAGCGTGCTGGTCGCGGTGGAGCCCGTGGCAGACGACCTGGTCGCGCGGGTGGCCGAGCGCACGCGCACCCTGGTCATCGGCGACGGCGGCGCCGACTCCGCGGCCGAGCACGGCAGCGACGCCGACATGGGCCCGCTGGTGACCCGCGAGCACCGCGACCGCGTCGCCGGCTTCATCGACTCCGGGGAGGAGGCCGGGGCGAAGGTCGTGGTCGACGGCCGCGGCGTGAAGGCGCGCGGCGCCGCGGACGGCTTCTGGCTCGGCCCCACGCTGTTCGACCACGTCACCCCGGACATGGACGTCTACCGCGAGGAGATCTTCGGCCCCGTCCTGTCGGTCGTCCGGGTGGGCTCCTACGACGAGGCCGTGGCCCTGGTCAACGCCAACCCGTACGGCAACGGCACCGCGATCTTCACCAACGACGGAGGTGCGGCACGGCGTTTCGAGGAGGACGTGCAGGTCGGCATGATCGGCGTCAACGTCCCGGTGCCGGTTCCCGTGGCCTACTACTCCTTCGGCGGGTGGAAGCGTTCCCTCTTCGGCGACACCCACGCCCACGGCGCCGAGGGCGTCCACTTCTTCACCCGCGGCAAGGTCGTCACCACCCGGTGGATCGACCCGGCCAACCGCCCCGAGGGCGGCCTCGAGCTGGGGTTCCCGCGCAATGACTGAGACCTGGGACGACCTCGCCCCCACCCTCGACGCGACCCGGGCCCGTGCGTTGGACCGCGCCCACGTCTTCCACTCCTGGTCGGCCCAGGCCGAGCTCGACCCCATGGTGATCACCCGGGCCGAGGGGTCCCACGTGTGGGACGGCGACGGACGGCGCCTGCTGGACCTCACCTCCCAGCTGGTCTTCACCAACATGGGCCACCAGCACCCCCGCATCGTGGCCGCCGTGCAGGAGCAGGCGGCGCGGCTGTGCACGGTCGCCCCCGCCTACGCCAACGGCACCCGCTCGGAGGCGGCCCGGCTGATCGCCTCGCACACTCCCGGCGACCTCGACCACGTCTTCTTCACCAACGGCGGCGCCGACGCGGTCGAGCACGCCGTACGCATGGCGCGCCTGCACACCGGGCGCCACAAGGTGCTCTCGCGCTACCGCTCCTACCACGGGGGCACCCAGCTGGCCGTCAACCTCACCGGCGACCCACGCCGCTGGCCCAGCGACCACGCCTCCACGGGGACGGTCCACTTCCATGGGCCCTTCCTCTACCGCAGCGCCTTCCACGCCACCGACGAGCGCCAGGAGGCCCAGCGTGCGCTGGAGCATCTCGAGAGCGTCATCGTGTACGAGGGCCCAGCCACGATCGCCGCGATCGTGCTGGAGTCGATCCCGGGGACGGCGGGCATCATGGTGCCCCCGCCCGGCTACCTCGCCGGGGTCCGTGAGCTGTGCGACCGCCACGGCATCCTGCTCGTCGCCGACGAGGTGATGTCGGGCTTCGGACGCTCCGGGCGCTGGTTCGCCATCGAGCACGCCGACGTGGTGCCCGACCTGATGACCTTCGCCAAGGGCGTCAACTCCGGCTACGTGCCGCTGGGCGGCGTCGCGATCTCCGACGCGGTGTACGCCACCTTCGCCCACCGGCCCTACCCCGGCGGCCTGACCTACTCCGGCCACCCGCTGGCGTGTGCGGCGGCGGTCGCGACGATCCGTTCCATGGAGGACGACGACGTCGTCGCCCGTGCGGCGCGGCTCGGTGAGCAGGTCCTGGGGCCGGCGCTGCGGGACCTGGCCGCGCGCCACCCGTGGGTCGGCGAGGTGCGCGGCACCGGGGCGTTCTGGGCGATCGAGCTCGTCAGCGACCGCGAGACGCGGGAGCCGCTGGCGCCCTACGGCGGCAGCAGCCCGGCGATGGCGGCCGTGGTGCGCGAGTGCGTCGCCGGGGGAGCGCTGCCGTTCTCCAACTACAACCGCATCCACGTGGTGCCGCCGCTGACCATCAGCGACGAGGACGCGCTGGAGGGAGTGGCGATCATCGACCGGGCGATCGCCGCTGCCCACGCGGAGCACGGTTCCTAGGACCGCTGTGCATCCCACCGCCTACGAGCGCCACGCCCCCGACCCGCGCCTGGTGGCGCAGTCCCTCGAGGCGTCGCGCCAGGCGGTGTTCTGGCTCGAGGACCTGCCGGCACGAGAGGCGCGGCCGCGGCTGCACGGCGAGGAGCGTGCCGACCTGGTCGTGGTGGGTGGTGGCTACCTCGGGCTCTGGGCCGCCCTCAACGCCGTGCGCCGTGACCCGGGCCGACGGGTGGTGCTGCTGGAGGCCAACACGGTCGGGTGGGCGGCGTCGGGCCGCAACGGCGGGTTCTGCGAGGCGTCGATCACCCACGGCGAGGCCAACGGCCGCGCCCGGTGGCCGCAGGAGTACGCCGCCCTGGAGCGACTCGGCCACGACAACCTCGCCGCGTTCGAGCGCGACGTCGAGGGCCTCGGCCTGGACTGCCAGTGGGAGCGTACGGGTGTCCTCCAGGTCGCCGTCGAGGACCACCAGGTGCCCTGGCTGGGCCCGGACGCCCTCGATGCCGCCGGCGCCCGGCGGCGCATCGACAGCCCGCTGTTCCTGGCCGGCGTGTTCGAGCCGGACGAGAGCGCCCTGGTGCACCCGGCTCGTCTGGCGGTCGGCCTCGCCCGCGCCGCGGAGAGGGCGGGGGTGGTGATCCACGAGGACAGCGCGGTGACGTCCATCGACACACCCCGCGGCGGCGGCTGCCGGGTCGGCACCGAGCACGGCTCCGTCGTGGCCGAGCAGGTCGTGCTGGCGACCAACGTCTTCCCGTCGCTGCTGCGCCGCAACCGCCGGATGACCGTGCCGGTCTACGACTACGTCCTGGTGACCGAGCCGCTCAGCCGCGAGCAGCGGGCGAGCATCGGCTGGCAGGGACGCGAGGGGTTGTCCGACCTCGCCAACCAGTTCCACTACGCCCGGCTGACCGCCGACGACCGCGTCCTGTGGGGCGGCTACGACGCGATCTACCCGGCCGGCGGCCGGATCGACGCCAGCCAGGAGGCCCGGCCGGAGACCTTCTCCCGACTGGCCTCGCACTTCCTCGCCACCTTCCCGCAGCTGGAGGGAGTGCGCTTCTCGCACCGGTGGGCCGGCGCGATCGACACGTGCACGCGGTTCGCCGCCTTCCACGGACTGGCGCGACAGGGACGGGTCGCGTACGCGGCCGGGTTCACGGGGCTCGGCGTCGGCGCCACCCGTTTCTCCTCGGAGGTGCTGCTCGACCTCCTCGCCGGCGAGGCGACCCCGCGCACCGAGAACCCCATCGTGCGCAGCAGGCCGTGGCCCTTCCCGCCCGAGCCGCTGGCGGGCGTGGGGATCAACCTCACCCGGTGGTCCCTCGACCGGGCCGACCACCGGCGCGGGCGGCGCAACCTCTTCCTGCGTGGCCTCGACGCCGCGGGTCTGGGCTTCGACTCCTGAATTTCCCGCCCGCGCGCGCACCGGCGCTGGCACAATCGCCCGATCCCGTCACCCGGAGGTACCAGTGGTCCTGCTCCCGCGCCCCCTCATGGCCGGCGTCCTCGCCCTGCTCGTCTCGGCCCCGGTCGCGTTCATCGCGCCGGCCACCGCCGAGCCGTCGACCCGTCAGGCGGCCGTCCTCCGGGCCTCCCAGCCCGACATCATCCCGGGGGAGCGGATCACCCTCGTCGCCGGCGCGCCCACCGGCGCGGGCTACACGAGCCTGAGCCGGGCCGACCGCAGGCGGACCCGACTGGTCCTCCAGCGCCGTGTCGACGGCGCGTGGGTCAAGGTGGCTGCCCAGCGGCTACGGACCACGAGGGTCCGGTTCGCCTACTCCGCGCCGAGGAGCGCTCGCGGCACCCTGACGCTGCGCACGGTCGGGAAGCTGCGCGGGCGTACGTTCCGGGGCGGGCGTCTCTCCCTGCCCGTCGTCGCGCAGCGACTCTCGTCGGAGCCGGGCGCGCTGACGACCCGGTCCTCCGTGGCCTTCGCCACCACGTTGACGCCGTTGCGTGCCGGACGGCCGGTGAGCCTGCAGGAGCATCGGGACGGTGCCTGGACCGCTGTGGCCACGCGCACCCTCGGTTCGACCATCGCGGTGGTCGTCGGCACCCAGGCACCCGCCCACCCGGTCTGGTACCGCGTGGTGGCGCCCGCGTGGAACGGCGTTCCCGCGCTGACGACGGCACCGGTGCGCACCACCCTGGACCGGGTGCCGGGCGTGGTCGCCCACCGCGCCGGTGCCGGTGTGGCCCCGGAGCAGACCCTGGCCGCGGTGCAGCGCGCCCGGGCCGACGCGGCGCCCGCGATGGAGGTCGACGTCCAGCTGAGCGCGGACCGCGAGCTCGTGATCGTGCACGACCACCTCAACCTGAAGCGGACCACGGACGTCGAGACGGTCTTCCCCGACCGCAGCTCCGACCCCGTGGGGACCTTCACCCTCGCTGAGATCAAGCAGCTGGACGCAGGGTCGTGGTTCTCGCCCGAGTTCGCCGGTGAGCGCATCCCCACGCTCGACGAGGTCATCGCCGCCATGGGCGGGGAGGCCGGCCTGGTCCTGGAGGTCAAGGAGCCGGCCCTGCCGGGCAACGCCGGCATCGCCGACGAGCTGGCGGCCGAGCTGGCCTCGGGCCCGCTGGGCGACCTCGCCGCTGCCGGACGGATCACTGTGTCCTCCTTCGACCACGGGTGGCTGGAGGCCTTCGCGACGGCCCACCCCGACGTCCCGGTGGGGGTGCTCACCGTGGCGCCACCCAGCGCAGCCGACCTCGACGCCTGGCAGCCGTGGGCCGAGGAGGTCCATCCCAACAACCTCTTCCTCACGCGCAGCGACGCGGACGCGATCCGCTCCCGCGGGATGACCAGCAGCGTGTGGACGGTGCGGACGGTCGCGGACTTCCGGCTGGCCCTGGCCTCCGGCGCCGACCGGGTCATCACCGACTTCCCGGCCCGATTGGCCGAGGTGGTCGACCCGCCGCGCCCGGCCGCCTGACCGACCGGGTCCAGTGGGTGACGAGGTGGGACCAAGGTCCCTCGTGGCTGGTCGCTCCGATGGCCGATGATGGAGCCACGACAGAGGAGGTCGATCGCGATGAACACCGCATCCAGCCCGGTCAAGTCCCGCATGAGGTGGCCCGTCGCCACGATCGGCGGCGCGACGCCGATGCGTGACGTCGCCGAGGCTCTGGTGGCCGACGAGCTGGGGGCCCTGGCTGTCGTGGAGAACCACGCCCTGATCGGCGTCATCGCCGAGCGCGACGTCGTGCGGCACGTGGCTGCGGGCGCCGACCCGGACCACACCCGCGCCGCCGACATGATGAGCACCGAGCTCGTGACCGTCGCCCCCGGCGACACCCTCGACGCAGCGGCAGCCCTGATGCGTGAGGCGGCCGTACGCCACCTGCCCGTGCTCGACGGCCAGGAGCTGGTGGGCTTCCTGTCGATCCGTGACCTGCTCGATGCCGATCTCGCTGGCGCGTGAAGCCGTTCCTGCTGCTCGGCATCCGCGAGGACGACCACCTCGCCGATGACGAGTACGCAGCCTTCCTGCGCCACGCCGCACTCGCGGAGCGGGACCTGCGTCGGCACCGCCTCGAGCGCCACGGGCTGGGCCGCGTCGACCTGGCCGACTGGTCGGGCATCATCCTCGGCGGCGGGCCGTTCGAGGTCAGCAACCCCGAGCACGAGAAGTCGCCCGTCCAGCGTCGCGTCGAGGCGGAGCTGGCCGGGCTCCTCGACCTGGTGGTCGCGGCCGACTTCCCGTTCCTCGGCGCGTGCTACGGCATCGGGACGTTGGGGCGGCACCAGGGCGCGGTCGTCGACAGGACGTACGGCGAGCCCGTCAGCGGGGTGACCTGCACGCTCACCGAGGCCGGCGCCGCGGACCCGGTCTTCGGCATCGTGCAGAGCGAGTTCGGCGCCTACGTGGGACACAAGGAGGCGGTCAACACGCTGCCGACGCACGCCACGGTCCTGGCGACCTCGCCGTCGTGCCCGGTGCAGGCCTTCCGCGTCGGTGCCAACGTCTACGCGACCCAGTTCCACCCCGAGCTCGACCAGGAGGGGCTGCGCCTGCGGGTGGAGGCCTATCGCCACGAGGGCTACTTCTCCCCGGAGCAGGTCGAGGAGACCCTCGCCGCGGCGTACGCGAGCGGGGTGGTCGAGGCGCCGGCCTTCATCCGAGCGTTCGTCGAACGGCATGCGCGCCACTGACCCATCGTGCGACGGGGAGGGGTCGGCAGCTGGCACCACCATGGAGTAAGGTCGGCAATAACCACGGAAAAGTCCGTGGATATTGTTCCCGTGGAGGTGGGATGGCCGACCAGGCGGACGACCGCGACGTCGTGGAGGAGACCACTCGGATCCTCGTCAAGGCGCTGCGCTCGCTCGGTCAGGCGGGCTTCCCCGACGCGGCCAGCCGGCTCGCGGCCAAGGCTTGGTGGGTGCTCGACGCGCAGCACCCGCGCCAGGCCGAGCACGTCAACGGCGTGCTGCACTTCCTGGCCCGGCTGCCCGTCGAGGACGGCGCCCCTGCCACCTCCGCACCCGTCACCGAGGAGAACCCATGAGCACCGACCAGCAGCTCGACGTCCGCAACGAGGTCCCGGCCCGTCGCCACACCCTGATCTTCGAGACGTGGCACGCGCTGGAGCCCGGCACGGCCTTCGAGCTGGTCAACGACCACGACCCCAAGCCGCTCTACTACCAGTTCGACGCCGAGCACAACGGCGAGTTCTCGTGGAACTACCAGGAAGAGGGCCCGGAGGTGTGGCGGGTCCGGATCGGCAAGCAGTGAGCCCGGTGGTCGTCGACACCCGCACGGACCCGACGCTGAGCTGTGCCGACCAGGTCGGCCGAGCGTTCGCCGAGCTGATCGCCGGCGACCACTTCATGCTGCTCTCCGACCACGACCCGACGCCGCTGCGGTACATGCTCAACGCTGAGCGGCGCGGCGAGTTCACGTGGACCTCCTTGCAGGAGGGCCCGGACGTGTGGAGGGTGTGGGTGGGCAGGATCGACGAAGGAGCCATCCATGACTGACACCCCGAAGCGCGACCTCGACGTCCGCATGATCATGCTCTCCACCGACGACCTGGACGCCTCGATCGCGTTCTACGTCGACACGTTGGGCATGCCGCTGAAGTTCCGCGACGGCACCCACTTCGCCGCCCTGGACGGCGGGTCGGTGACCATCGCGCTGGCCACCAGCGTCGACCACCCGATCCCCGGCCAGGTCGTCGTCGGCATCAAGACCGCCGACGTCGACGCCGCGGCACGCGAGGTCGAGGCCAACGGCGGGGCGATCGTCAAGGGCCCGTACGACGACGCCCACGAGCGCCGGGTCGTGGCCTACGACAACAAGGGCAACGGGCTGGTGTTCTACAGCCCGCTGCCGCGCTGAGCGACCACCCGCCACCGGCGGCGGCCCCCCAGGGGGTCAGCCGCCGGTCGCGCTCTTCTCGGCCACCTGGCGCTTGATGCGCGCCAGCATCGCGGCCATGCCGCGCAGTCGCAGCGGGCTGACCGCCTCCTCCAGGCCCAGCCGCTGGGAGAAGTCGTTGGGCACGGCCTCCACCTCCGCGACGCTCATCCCGTCCAGGCCCTCGTGCAGGATCCCGGCGAAGCCACGGGTGGTGGGCGCCTCCGGCGGAGCCGAGAAGAACAGCCGTACGACGCCGTCGGGACCCGTGCCCTCGACCTCGGTGACGAGGAAGATGGGGGACTGGCACTCCGGCACCGGCTCGAGCAGCTCGGGGTGGTCGGCGTAGCGCTCGGGCAGCTCGGGCAGCTCACGGCTGAACTCCAGGAGCAGCTGCAGGCGGTCCTGGGTGCTGACGGAGGTGAA
>JAJPEO010000124.1 GCA_021166815.1 Nocardioides sp. | reverse complement strand
GGCTCTCGTGGCGCGAGCCGACGTCGACCCACACGCCCACGCTCGCGGAGCGAACTCCCGCGAGGTGCTCGCTGACCACGCGCAGGCCACCGGGCAGGACCGTGCGGCGTACGCGCGAGACCACCTGGCCGTTCGCGTCCTTGACGGTCTGCAGGGTTCGGGTGGAGCCGATCTTCTGCTCCTGGGTCATGTCATGCCTCTCGACGTGGTGCTGGGGTGTCGCCCGAGAAATGTCGACGGGGGCCGGCCGACTCGTCGTCGGCCGACCCCCGTCGGTGGATCACTCGGCGTCGGTCGCCTCGGTGTCGGCGGCCTCGGCCGACTCCTCCTCGACGACCGGGACCAGCGAGAGCTTGCCGCGGTCGTCGATCTCGGCGATCTGGACCTGGACCTTCTGGCCCACCGACAGCACGTCCTCGACGGCCTCGACCCGCTTGCCACCGGCCAGCGCACGCAGCTTGCTGATGTGCAGCAGGCCGTCCTTGCCGGGCATCAGCGAGACGAACGCACCGAAGTTCGTCGTCTTGACGACCGTGCCCAGGTAGCGCTCGCCGACCTCGGGCATCGTCGGGTTGGCGATCGCGTTGATCGCCGCCTTCGCGGCCTCGGCGGCGGCACCGCTGGTGGCGCCGATGTAGACGGTGCCGTCGTCCTCGATCGAGACGCTCGCGCCGGTGTCGTCCTGGATCTGGTTGATGATCTTGCCCTTGGGACCGATCACCTCGCCGATCTTGTCGACGGGCACCTGCACCGTGATGATGCGCGGCGCGTGCTCCGACATCTCCTCGGGCGCGTCGATGGCCTCGGCCATGACGTCGAGGATCGCCATGCGGGCGTCGCGGGCCTGGGTCAGCGCCTGGGCGAGGACCTCGGCCGGGATGCCGTCGAGCTTGGTGTCGAGCTGCAGGGCGGTGACGAACTCGCGGGTGCCGGCGACCTTGAAGTCCATGTCGCCGAACGCGTCCTCGGCGCCGAGGATGTCGGTCAGCGCGACGTACTGCGTCTCGCCGTCGACCTCACCGGAGATGAGGCCCATCGCGATGCCGGCGACGGACGCCTTGAGCGGCACACCCGCCTGCAGCAGCGACAGGGTCGAGGCGCAGACCGAGCCCATCGAGGTGGAGCCGTTGGAGCCCATGGCCTCGGAGAGCTGGCGGATGGCGTACGGGAACTCCTCGCGGCTCGGGAGCACCGGCAGCAGGGCGCGACGCGCCAGGGCGCCGTGGCCGACCTCGCGGCGCTTGGGCGAGCCCACGCGACCGGTCTCGCCGGTGGAGAACGGCGGGAAGACGTACTTGTGCATGTAGCGGCGGTGCTTCTCGGGGGACAGCGTGTCGAGCTGCTGCTCCATCTTGAGCATGTCGAGGGTGGTGACACCCAGGATCTGGGTCTCGCCGCGCTCGAAGAGCGACGAACCGTGGACCCGCGGGATCACGCCGACCTCGGCGTGCAGCGGACGGATGTCGGCCAGGCCGCGCCCGTCGATGCGCACCTTGTCACGCAGGATGCTCTCGCGGACGACGGCCTTGTTGACCGCGCGGAAGGCGGCGCCGAGCTCCTTCTCACGACCCTCGAACTGCGCACCGAGCTGGCTGAGGACCTGGTCCTTCAGCGCGTCGGTGCGGTCCTGGCGCTCCTGCTTGTCGGCGATCTTCATGGCGGCGACCATGTCGGCCTTCACCGCGGCCTCGACGGCGGCGTAGACGTCGTCCTCGTAGTCGAGGAAGACGGGGTAGTCCTCGACCGGCTTGGCCGCCTGCTTGGCGAGCTCGACCTGGGCCTCGACCAGCTGCTTGATGAACGGCTTCGCGGCGTCGAGGCCACCGGCCACGACCTCCTCGGTGGGCGCCTGGGCGCCACCCCGTACGAGCGCGATGGTGTCCTCGGGCGCCTCGGCCTCGACCATCATGATCGCGACATCGCCGGACTCGGTGACGCGACCCGCGACGACCATGTCGAAGACGGCGTTCTCGAGCTGGCTGTGGCTCGGGAAGGCGACCCACTGGCCGTCGATCAGCGCCACGCGGACGCCGCCGACCGGGCCCGAGAAGGGCAGGCCGGAGAGCTGGGTGGAGAGCGACGCGGCGTTGATCGCGAGCACGTCGTAGGGCTGGTCGGGGTCGAGCGCCATGACGGTGATGACGACCTGGACCTCGTTGCGCAGGCCCTTCTTGAAGGTCGGGCGCAGCGGGCGGTCGATCAGGCGGCAGGTGAGGATCGCGTCCTCGCCGGGACGACCCTCGCTGCGGAAGAACGAGCCGGGGATCTTGCCCGCGGCGTACATCCGCTCCTCGACGTCGATCGTCAGGGGGAAGAAGTCGAAGTGGTCCTTGGGCTGCTTCGAGGCGGTGGTCGCCGAGAGCAGCATGGTGTCGTCGTCGAGGTAGGCGGTCACGGCGCCGGCCGCCTGGCGGGCGAGGAGCCCGGTCTCGAACTTGACCTTGCGCTGGCCGTGCTTGCCGTTGTCGAGAACGGTCTCGACGGCGGAGATGATGGGTTCACTCATGGAAGTGGAGCCCTGCTTTCTCTTCGCGGAGCGATCCGCGGTGTCCACCTGGCGGCGGAGCATTGCGTCTCCCGCGAGGCCGGTGCTCGATCGAGGCCCGCAGGAATCTCTGCCTGAAGGCCACTACCGAGGACCGGGCCGGACGTTGCGGGTCGCTCCTGGTGATGGGTGTGTTCAGTTGTCTCCGAGGCCGACCATAGTCGCGGTCGGACCCGGATGCACGGAGAGCGGCTCCCGTGTCCGGGAACCGCTCTCCGAGAAGATCAACGACGCAGGCCGAGGCGCTCCACGATCGAGCGGTAGCGCGCGATCTCGGTCTTCTGCAGGTAGTTGAGCAGACGACGGCGCTGGCCGACGAGGAGCAGCAGGCCACGACGGCTGTGGTGGTCGTGCTTGTGCTGCTTGAGGTGCTCGGTGAGGTGGGCGATGCGGTGGCTCAGCAGCGCGATCTGGACCTCGGGGGAGCCGGTGTCGCCCTCAGCGATGGCGTACTCGGCGATGATCTTCTTCTTGGTCTCAGCGTCGGTTCCGACAGACATGAGGACTCCTTCTCGACTCGTTGCGCGGCGCGCCGGAGCTGGTTCATCCGGGCACTGGGATCCGCGGCCGTTGCACGGCAACTGAAGGAGGTTACCAACCCGCGTCGAGGGCCTGCTAATCGTCGCCGCCGGGCTCCACGGGCTCCTCGCGCACCAGGGCGACCAGCGAGACGCCGTGCTGCGGGAGGTCCGTCGAGGCGGTGGCCACCTCCACCCTGCTCCCCCGCAGCACGAACATGACGACGGCCCGGGGGTAGCGGCGCCGGAACTCCTCCAGGGGGAACTGCTCGGTCAGCCGGGTCTTCTTGACGACGAACCCCTCGTCGGTCCGCGCCGCGAGGGCGGCGTACGTCGTCGGCGGCTGGAAGGCGACGCGTGCCGAGAGGTGGGGTGCGGACGTACGCCGCGCGTCGGGGCTGCGGTCCTCGGGCTCGCTGCGCTGCAACTGGTAGGCGTTCCGGCTGCCGAGGACGTGGGCGAACTCGCGGGCCGCCGTGGCGTTGACCTCGTCCTGGTCCGTGCCGGCGATCAGCGAGCCGATGCCGGCCAGGTCCATGTCCTTGACGGCGTAGTCGCTGAGGATGTTGACGGTCACGGTGGGGAGGTTGGCCATGCGGGCCGCGGCGAGCTTGGTGAAGTCGCGCGAGACGACCAGCGCCGGCACGCCGACGTCCTCGAGCAGCCGCGCCGCCTGGACGACCCAGGGCTGCGACCCGACGAACAGCACGCCCTGCGGCGCCTGCGAGGCCAGGCCCAGTCGTTCGGCGAGCCGGCCGACGCCCAGCCCGTAGATGGTGACCGTGCCGACGATGACGAGGAAGACGAGCGGGACCAGCCCGGAGGCCTGGTCGGCAAGCCGTTCGAGCTCGGCCGCCTGCGCTCCCGTGGCCACGTGCGCGGCGTGGGCGAACTCGAGGGAGAAGATGCTCACCACGGCGGCGGCCACGATGCCCCGGGGCGCCATGCCGGCGAGCAGCAGCTTCTCCTCGCGCGTCACCGCGGTGCCGCGCAGGCCGACGAAGATGCTCACGGGGCGGACGACCAGCACCAGGACGAGCAGGAAGACAGCGGCCCGGGGCAGCGCCTCGAAGACCTGGTCCGGGGTCACCCGCCCGGCCAGGACGACGAACAGGGCGCCGACCAGCAGCACCTGCAGGTGCTCCTTGAACTGGGCGACGTTCTCCAGGTGCAGCGCGGGGCGGTTGCCGAGGTAGATCCCGAGCACCGTGACCGTGAGCAGGCCGCTCTCGGCGACCAGGGCGTTCGAGGCCACCATCGCGACGACGGCGCCCGCGAGGTAGGCGATGCCCTGGAGGAAGTCGGGCACGAGGTGTCGCAGGGTGAGCCACTCCAGCGCGAGACCCAGTCCCAGCCCGATCGCCAGCGCCACCACCACCGTCCGCACCAGGGTCAGCGCGACCGCGGTGATGGCCGAGTCGACGTTGCCCGCCACGACCGCCTGGAAGACCAGCACGGCCAGCACGGCGCCGATGGGGTCGACCACGATCCCCTCCCAGCGCAGGAGGGAGGCGACGCGCCGCGTGGGGCGCAGCATCCGCAGGATCGGCGCGATCACCGTCGGACCGGTGACGATGAGGATGGCCCCCACCAGCACCGCCAGCTGCAGCGGCAGTCCCAGGAGCCAGCCCGTGGCGGCGATCAGGGGCCACGCCACCAGCGGCGTCACCGTGCACAGGCGGACCACCGGCCTCCCGACCTCGCGGAACTGGCGGTAGCGCAGGGACAGCGAGCCCTCGAACAAGATGATGCCGACGGCGATGCTGACCCCGCCGAACAGCACGTCGCGGCCGAGCACCTCCTCGGGGTCGACGACCTGGCCCAAGCCGAAGCCGACGAGCAGCAGGAGGAGGATCGAGGGCACGCGCAGGTGCCAGGCCACCACCTGGACCAGGGCTCCGAGCCCGAGCACCACGGCGAGGTAGGAAGCGGGATCCATGCGTCACTCCTGTCGGGGTCGACGGCAACGACCCCTCACCGTAGGTGGAGCAGACAAGCGCGACCACCGGGGCAGGTGTCCAGCAAGCGACACCGCCTCACGAACTTGCCGGCAGCCGACACAATCGGAGGCATGACCCGCCACCCCGAGACCCTTGCCGTGCACGCCGGACAGGAGGAGGCCGACCCGGCCACCAACTCCCGCGCGGTGCCGATCTACCAGACGACGTCCTACGTCTTCAACGACACCGAGCACGCCGCGAACCTGTTCTCGCTGGCCGAGCCCGGCAACATCTACACCCGCATCATGAACCCGACGCAGTCGGTGTTCGAGGAGCGCATGACCCAGCTCGAGGGTGGCGTCGGCGCCCTCGCAGTCGCGTCCGGGTCGACGGCGACGACGTACGCCGTGCTCAACCTCGCCGGCACCGGCGACAACATCGTCGCCCTGTCCACCCTGTACGGCGGCACCTACGCGCTCTTCGCGCACACGCTTCCGCAGTTCGGCATCGAGGTGCGCTTCGTCGACCCGAACAAGCCCGAGGACCTGGCGGCCCTCGTGGACGACCGCACCCGCCTGGTCTTCGGCGAGACCGTCGGCAACCCGCGCGTCAACGTGGTCGACCTGGACGCCTGGTCCGAGGCGGCCCACGCCCAGGGCCTGCCCCTGATCATCGACAACACCGCCCCCACGCCGATGCTCTGCAAGCCCTTCGAGCACGGTGTCGACGTCGTCGTGCACGCCGCGACCAAGTTCATCGGCGGCCACGGCACCTCCATCGGCGGCATCATCGTCGACTCCGGCAACTTCGACTGGAACGCCCACTCCGACCGGTTCCCGGGCCTGACCAAGCCCGACGCCGCCTACCACGGCGTCGTGTGGACCGAGGCCGTCGGCAACCTCGCCTACATCATCCGCGCGCGCACGGTGCTGCTGCGCAACACCGGTGCCGCCACGACCCCGTTCAACTCCTGGCTGTTCCTGCAGGGCCTCGAGACGCTGCACCTGCGCATGGAGCGCCACAGCGAGAACGCCCTGGCGGCCGCCAAGTACCTCAAGGCCCACGACGGCGTCGCCTGGGTCAACTACCCCGGCCTCGACGACGACGCCCACAAGGCGACCGCCGACAAGGTGCTCACCGGTCGCGGCTACGGCGCGCTGATCTCCTTCGGCATCAAGGGCGGCCGTGAGGCCGGCAAGAAGTTCGTGGAGGGCCTGGAGCTGTTCAGCCACCTGGCCAACATCGGCGACACGAAGTCCCTGGCCATCCACAACGCCACCACGACCCACTCCCAGCTCACGCCCGACGAACTCGAGGCCGCGGGCGTCCCGGAGGACATGGTGCGGCTCTCGATCGGCATCGAGCACATCGACGACATCGTCGCCGACCTCGAGCAGGCCCTCCAGAAGGCCGGAGCCTGATCCGACCCGTGTCCGTCGTCGAGACCGTCACGCTGTTCACACCCGAGTCGCCCCTCCACCTCGACGGTGGTGGGGCACTCGGGCACGTGCAGGTGGCCTTCGAGACCTGGGGCACGCTCAACGAGGCGCGCGACAACGCCGTCTTCATCGCCCACGCGCTCACCGGTGACTCCCACGCAGCCGACGGGGACGGGCGCCGCGGGTGGTGGGACACCATGGTGGGCCCCGGTCGTCCGGTGGACACCGACCGCTTCTACGTCATCTGCCCCAACCTGCTGGGCGGGTGTCGTGGCACCACTGGGCCGGCGTCGACCAATCCGGCCACGGGGGCGTCGTACGGCCTCGACTTCCCGCTGCTGTCGATCCGTGACTTCGTCACCGTGCACCGCGCGCTGGTCCAGCACCTGGGCATCGACCGCCTGCTCGCGGTTGTCGGGGGCTCCCTGGGCGGCATGCAGGCCCTGCAGTGGGCCCTCGACGCACCCGACGAGGTGGCCAACGCCGTGGTGATCGCCGCGTCGAGCCGGCTCACCGCCCAGAACATCGCGTTCTCCGCCGTCGCCCGCTCGGCGATCCTGCGCGACCCCGAGTTCGCCGCCGGACAGTACGCCGAGGGGTCCGGCCCCCGGGACGGCCTGGCCATCGCGCGGATGATGGCCCACATCACCTACCTCTCCGAGGAGGCGATGGCCGAGAAGTTCGGCCGCCGGATCCAGGACGCCGACGAGCCGCGCCGCCAGTTCGGCATCGACTTCGAGGTCGAGTCGTACCTCGAGCACCAGGGCACCACGTTCCTGGACCGGTTCGACGCCCTGTCCTACCTCTACCTCACCCGCGCCCTGGACTACTTCGACCCGTTCGCCGAGCCCAGCGCACTCGACGCGGCGACCGCGGAGCCGACCCCCACCCGGTTCCTGGTGATGTCGTTCGACTCGGACTGGCGCTTCGGCACCGAGCACTCCCGCCGCATCACCGCTCGGCTCAACCGCGCGGGCCTGCCCACGAGCTTCCGCGAGATCAGCGCCCCGCACGGCCACGACTCCTTCCTCATGGACGTGCCGGACTACCTCGCCACGGTGCGCGCCTTCCTCGACCGCGCGGAGCAGGAGGTCACCGGTGCGTCCTGACCTCCACGTCGTCGCCGGCCTCGTCGCGCCCGGCTCACGTGTCCTCGACCTGGGCTGCGGCACGGGTGAGCTGCTCCACCACCTGGCGACCGAGCGCGGCTGCACGGTCACCGGTGTCGACACCGACGGTGATGCCCTCATCACCGCGATCCGTCGCGGCGTCCCGGTGATCGACCTCGACATCGACACCCAGCTCGACCAGTTCGCCAGCGGCGGCTACGACGTGGTCGTGCTGTCGCAGACCCTCCAGGCCACCCGTCACCCCGACGAGATCCTCACCGAGGTGCTGCGCATCGCGCCCCACGGCATCGTGTCGCTGCCCAACTTCGCCCTGTGGAAGCACCGCCTGTCGCTGCTGGCACGCGGTCGGATGCCCGTCTCGCAGGAGCTCCCCCACCCGTGGTACGGCACCCCCAACATCCACCTGGCCGCCCT
>JAJPEO010000002.1 GCA_021166815.1 Nocardioides sp. | reverse complement strand
CGGCGCTGGCCCGCGCCAGCACCTCCCCCACGGGGTCGCGCAGCTCGTCCAGGTCGACCGCGAGCAGGTCCTCGGGAGTGCCGGCGACGAGACCGGCGAGCCGGTCGATCCACTCCGGGGCCGCGGGCTCGCCGCGCCGTGCGGCCTCGGTGAGGTGGGCGAGCATCTCGTGCAGGACGCGTACGACCGACAGCACCGCGGCCATCTCTGCCAGGTTGCCGCCCTCGCGCCACGACACTCCCTTGTAGGTCACCTGGGACACCTGCTGCCCGGCGCCGAAGCACTCGAACACGGTGCATCCCGGCCAGCCGTCCGCGCGCAGCGTCGCGTGGATGCGGCAGGTGTCGTCGTCGGCGAGGTTCAGGCAGGGGGTGCCGCCCGGCTTGGTCACCCCGAAGCCGGACTCGGCTGAGAACGGCAGCAGCACGCAGCACAGCGCGAAGCACTGGCTGCAGTCGCTGCGCAGCTCGGGAATGATGGGCACGGGTCCATCATTCCCGCTGGGTGGGCGCGCTCGCGAGGCGCACCGGCGACGGACAAATTCCCAAAGTTGAGGGGAATCGACTCAACTTCCGGAGCGTTGGAGCAGGTGGGACCAGACTGGTCACCACCGATGCGTTCAGCACGAGGGGAGAAGCCGTGAGCCAGATCGGCGAGAAGTTCACCACCCGCAGTCGACAGGCGATCGAGACTGCGCAGCTGTCGGCCACGCAGGCCGGCAACACCCACATCGAGCCGGTCCACCTGCTCGCAGCGCTGCTCGGCCAGGACGACGGCAGCAGCCGCAACCTCGTGGCGAAGGCCGGGGTCGACCCCGACTCCCTCTCCGCCCAGGCCGCGTCCGCCTTGCGCGGCCTTCCCAGCGCCAGCGGCGCCACCGTCCAGCAGCCGACCGCCTCGGCCGCGCTGAGCCGGGTCCTGGCGAGCGCGATCGACCTCGCCGCCGGCATGAAGGACGACTACGTCGCCACCGAGCACCTGCTCATCGCCCTGGCCACGGTCGAGTCGCCCGCCCGCAAGGTCCTCACCGACGCCGGCCTGTCCGAGTCGGGCCTGCGCGAGGGCCTCACCGTCCTGCGCGGCAACCGCCGTGTGACCAGCCCGGATGCCGAGGACACGTACGAGGCGCTGGAGAAGTACTCCGTCGACCTCACCCAGGCGGCGGAGGACGGGCGCCTGGACCCGGTGATCGGGCGCGACGCCGAGATCCGCCGGGTCGTGCAGGTGCTGAGCCGGCGTACGAAGAACAACCCGGTCCTGATCGGTGAGCCCGGCGTCGGCAAGACCGCGGTCGTGGAGGGCCTGGCCCAGCGCGTGGTCGCGGGCGACGTGCCCGACAGCCTCAAGGGCCGGCGCGTGCTCAGCCTCGACCTCGCGGCGATGGTCGCGGGCGCGAAGTACCGCGGCGAGTTCGAGGAGCGGCTCAAGGCCGTCCTCGACGACATCAAGAACGCCGGCGGGCAGGTCATCACCTTCATCGACGAGCTCCACACGGTCGTCGGCGCGGGCGCCGGCGGCGACTCCGCGATGGACGCCGGCAACATGCTCAAGCCGATGCTGGCGCGCGGCGAGCTCCACATGATCGGCGCGACCACCCTCGACGAGTACCGCGAGCGCATCGAGAAGGACCCCGCGCTGGAGCGCCGCTTCCAGCAGGTCTTCGTCGGCGAGCCCAGCGTCGAGGACACCATCCAGATCCTGCGCGGCATCCAGGAGAAGTACGAGGCCCACCACGGCGTCCGCATCACCGACGCCGCGCTCGTGGCCGCCGCGACCCTGAGCGACCGCTACATCACCGGCCGCCAGTTGCCCGACAAGGCGATCGACCTCATCGACGAGGCGTCCTCGCGGCTGCGCATGGAGCACGAGTCCTCGCCCGAGGAGATCGACCAGCTCCGCCGCCAGGTCGACCGGCTCAAGATGGAGCAGTTCGCCCTGGAGAAGGAGACCGACGACGCCTCCGTCGAGCGGCTCGCGCGCCTGCGCGAGGAGCTGGCCAACAAGGAGGAGGAGCTGCGCGGCCTCGAGATGCGCTGGGAGCGCGAGAAGGACCAGCTCCAGGGCGAGGGCGAGCTGCGCCGCCAGCTCGACGGGCTCAAGATCGAGGCCGACAAGCTGACCCGCGAGGGCAACCTCGCCGGTGCCAGCGAGATCCTCTACGGCCAGATCCCGGCGCTGGAGAAGCAGATCTCAGCGATTGAGGAAGCCGAGTCTGCGTCATTGGGCGACCTCGAGCCGCTCGTCGGCGACGAGGTCGGCGCCCAGCAGATCGCCGACGTCGTCGAGGCGTGGACCGGCATCCCCACCGGCAAGATGCTGCAGGGCGAGACCGCCAAGCTCCTCGAGATGGAGCAGGTCATCGGCGAGCGGCTGATCGGCCAGCACGAGGCCGTCCGGGCCGTCAGCGACGCCGTACGCCGCTCGCGCGCGGGCATCGCCGACCCCAACCGGCCGACCGGCTCGTTCCTGTTCCTCGGCCCCACCGGCACCGGCAAGACCGAGCTCGCCAAGTCGCTGGCGGACTTCCTGTTCGACGACGAGCGGGCGATCGTGCGCATCGACATGAGCGAGTACTCCGAGAAGCACTCGGTCTCGCGCCTGGTCGGCGCACCTCCCGGCTACGTCGGCTACGACGAGGGCGGCCAGCTCACCGAGGCCGTACGGCGACGCCCCTACAGCGTGGTGCTGCTCGACGAGGTCGAGAAGGCCCACCCGGAGGTGTTCGACATCCTCCTGCAGGTCCTCGACGACGGCCGCCTGACCGACGGGCAGGGCCGTACGGTCGACTTCCGCAACACCCTGCTGATCCTCACCTCCAACCTCGGCTCGCACTTCCTCGTCGACCTGACGATGGACCCCGAGGCGAAGAAGGAGTCGGTGATGGGGGTCGTCCGGGCGCACTTCAAGCCCGAGTTCCTCAACCGGCTCGACGAGGTCGTGATGTTCGAGGCGCTCAGCAAGGACGACCTCGCCCACATCGTCGACCTGCAGCTGGGCCTGCTGGAGAAGCGCCTGGCCGTACGCCGCATCACGATCACGGTCACCGACGCGGCCAGGCAGTGGCTGGCCGAGACCGGCTACGACCCGGCGTACGGTGCCCGTCCGCTGCGGCGCCTGATCCAGACCTCGATCGGCGACTCGCTCGCGCGGCTGCTGATCGGCGGCGAGGTCACCGACGGTGGCGCGGTCACCGTCGACGTGAAGGACGGGTCGCTGGTCCTCGAGGTGTGAGTCGGGCGGCGAGGTTTCGAGGCTCGCTCCGCTCGCACCTCAACCAGCCTGGGGTGGCGAGCCCGGGGCTGGATGGTTTCGAGGCTCGCTCCGCTCGCACCTCAACCAGCGAGGGCGTCGCCCCACCTCAACCAGCCTGGGGTGGCCTCGAACCTCGACCAGCCGGGAGTCCAGCAATTGCTGGTTGAGGTGTGAAGGCGCGCAGCGCCTGAGCCTCGAAACCTGACTGGACGGGGTAGGGGATGCTGGGGCCGTGAGCCAGCCGCAGACCCCCGACCCCGCCGGCCGCCCGTGGTGGCGGCCGGCGGACAGCCCCGTGCCCGGTGGCGTGCCCGAGCTGGCCCGCGCCCTGCTCTGGGCGGAGCTCGCGCTGGTGCTGCTCGTGTCGCTGGGGCGCTCGGCGGTCTACTCGGTCGTGAACCTGCTCGCGGCGCTGACCGCGCCGGGGCCGCTGTCCGCCCAGGCGGCCAACCTCAACAAC
>JAJPEO010000258.1 GCA_021166815.1 Nocardioides sp. | reverse complement strand
GCCTCCTGGTCGCGGCCGGCGTCAGGGCCGTGGGGCTGGACACCGTCGACGCGCGGTGCCGGCTCGCCGAGAAGGCGGGGGCGCTGGTGTGCGCGAAGCCCGACGACGCCGGCGTCGGTGCCGTCGAGCAGGTGCTGAGGGGTGGGGGTGGCCTCGGCGCGGACCACGTCTTCCTCGCCGCAGGCGGCCCCACCAACGGACCGGTGGAGGTGGCCGCCCGGCTGGCCCGTGACCGGGCCCGCATCGTCGACATCGGCAAGACGCGGCTGGACCTGCCCTGGAACGACTACTACGAGAAGGAGTTGGACGTCCGGTTCTCCCGCTCGTACGGCCCCGGTCGCTACGACCCGCGCTACGAGCTCGAGGGGGTCGACTACCCGGCCGGATACGTGCGGTGGACCGAGCGGCGCAACCTGCAGTGCTTCCTCGACCTCATCGCCGCGGACTCCGTGGAGGTGTCCTCGCTGGTCTCCGGCGTGCACCCCATCGCCGAGGCCACGACGGTCTACGAGCAGCTGCGCACCGGTGTCCTCCAGGGCGTCGGTTTCCTCCTCGAGTACCCCTCGGAGGCGTCGGGTGCGACGGCGTCGGCAGCCCCGGCCCGACCGATTCGCCGTGACCTCGGTGGCGCGCCGGCGGTCCAGGCGCCGAGGCCGCCCGGCGACGGGCGCGTCCGGGTCGGCTTCATCGGGGCAGGCAACTATGCGACCTCGATGCTGCTGCCCCATCTCGCGCGGGAAGAACACGTCGTCCTGCGGCGGGTGGCAACCACGCGATCGCTGTCGGCCGTGAACGCGCAGCGCAAGTTCGGCTTCCGGGACGCCTCGACAGCCGTGGAGGACGTGCTCGAGGACCCGGCGGTCGACGCGGTGTTCGTCGTGACCCGGCATGAGTCGCACGCCGACCTCGTGTGCCGGGCCCTGGAGACGGGGAAGGCCGTGTTCGTCGAGAAGCCCCTCGCCCTGGGCGCCGAGCAGCTCGACCGGGTGCTCGAGACCGTCAGACGTACGGGAAACGACCGCCTCATGGTGGGCTTCAACCGTCGCTTCGCACCCTTGTTCGTCGAGCTCCGCACGCGCCTGGGGCGGGCGGAGGGGCCGGTCAGCGCGCGGTACCTCGTCAACGCCGGTCGCCTCGACGCCGCCAGCTGGTACCTCGACGAGCACCTGCAGGGATCACGCTTCGTGGGCGAGGGCGGGCACTTCGTCGACACGCTCGCGGCCCTCCTCGGCGCCCCCGTGGCGGTGCAGGCCGGCGGCACCGGAGCCGACCTGCACGTGACGCTGCGCCACGAGGACGGTTCCGTCGCCACCATCAGCTACGTCACCGGGGGACACCCGCGGTTCCCGAAGGAGACGCTCGACGTCTCCGGTGGCGGCCGCAGCGCACGCCTGGACAACTTCACGCGAGCCACGGTGTGGGGCCCCGGAGGGCGGCACACGAGGCGCGCGCTCCACGGCCAGGACAAGGGGCAGCGCGAGATGCTGCGTGCGTTCCTGGGCGCGGTCCGGCAGGGCACGGCCATGCCGATCGACCTCGACTCCCTGGCGGCCACGACGCGCGCCACGCTCGCGTGCGAGCCGAGCCTCGCGACGGGCCGGGCGGAGGTGCTGTGAGCCGTTCGTTCTCCTGGTACGCGCGACGACTGCGAGGCATGTCCCCCGGTGAGGTCGCGGGACGGGCGCGCGACGTCGCCGTGCGACGGGCCTGGGCCCACGCGCGGGTCGGCGTCGGTGAGCCCGTCACGCGCCCGGAGGGCACGCTCACGGCGTGCGGCCTGGCCACCCCCCTCCCCGACGAGGCCCGGACGCGGATACCGATGGCTGCTCGCGACGCGGTCGTGCGCAGCGCGGACGGCATCCTCGCCGGCAGCTGGAGCGTCCTGGGCACCCCGCGTCCCGACGTCGCCGACCCCGACTGGTTCCGGGACCCGGTGACGGGTCGGTCGGCGCCGAGCGACCGGTTGGCGTTCGCGATCGACCATCGGGACGAGGGAGTCACCGGCAACGTCAAGTCGGTGTGGGAGCTCTCGCGGCACCATCACCTGACCGTGCTGGCCACCGCGTACTGGCTCACGGGTGAGGAGGAGTACGCCCGTGTCGTCGATGCGCAGCTGCGGTCCTGGTGGCGCCAGAACCCGTTCCTCTCCGGCGTGCACTGGACCAGTGGCATCGAGCTCGGTGTCCGCGTCATGAGCTGGGTCTGGATCCGCCGGATGCTGCACGACTGGCCGAAGGTGGGTGACCTCTTCGAGACCAACGAGGTGGCCCTGAGGCAGCTGTGGTGGCACCAACGGTTCCTGGCGGCGTTCCCCAGCCGTGGCTCGTCGGGCAACAACCATGCGGTGGCGGAGGCAGCCGGCCTGCTCACCGTGTCGGCGGCGTTCCCGTGGTTCGCGGAGAGCGAGGAGTGGCGCGTCCTCGGCACGAGGCGTCTCGAGCACGAGCTGGCGGCCAACACCTTCCCCAGCGGGATGAACCGCGAGCTGGCCACCGACTACCACCGCTTCGTGACCGAGCTCGGCATCGTCGCCGCGGTCGAGGCGCAGGCGGCGCGGCATCCGCTCGGCGACGGCTCCTGGGACCTGCTCACCCGGTCGCTCGACGCTGCGGCAGCCATGCTGGACGTCCGGGGCGGCGCGCCGCGCCCAGGAGACGGTGTCGAGGGGCGGGCCCCGGTGGTCGACGCTCCCCACACACACC
>JAJPEO010000241.1 GCA_021166815.1 Nocardioides sp. | reverse complement strand
GTCGCACCGAGCCGGCCGACGACGCGATCGCCGTCGTCGGCCTGGCCGGCGTGTTCCCGGGTGCCGCGTCGGCGCGGGCGCTGTGGGACAACGTCGTGGCCGGGGTGGACGCGATCACCGACGTGCCCGAGGGGCGCTGGGACCCGGTCTTCTTCGACCCCGACGCCAAGTCGGCGGACCGGTTCCCGGTGCGCCGGGGCGGGTTCGTCGACGACGTGGCGACGTTCGACCCGCTGGCCTTCGGCATCATGCCGGTGGCCGCCGAGGCCGCCGAGCCCGACCAGCTCCTCGCGCTCGGCGCCGCAGCGGCAGCGTTGGAGGATGCCGGCCGCCCCCACGAGCGGGTCGACCCACGGCGGGCCGGAGTGATCCTGGGCCGCGGCGGCTACGTCGGCGACGGCGTGGCCCGCCTCGACCAGCGGGTCCGTACGGCCCAGCAGGTCGTCGAGGTGTTGCGCTCGGTGCTGCCCGGCGTCTCCGAGGAGCACCTGCAGCGGGTCAAGGAGGAGTTCCAGGACGCGCTCGGGCCCGAGCAGCCCGAGGGCTCGATCGGCTTGGTGCCCAACCTCGCCGCCTCCCGCATCGCCAACCGCTTCGACTTCCGCGGGCCGGCCTGGACCGTCGACGCCGCCTGCGCGTCGTCCCTGATCGCCGTCGACCAGGCCGCGGCCGCGCTGCGCCGCGGCCCGCTCGACCTCGCGCTCGCCGGCGGCGTGCACCACTGCCACGACCTGACGCTGTGGAGCGTCTTCTCGCAGCTGCGCGCGCTGTCGCCGAGCGGCGGCATCCGGCCGTTCAGCCAGGCGGCCGACGGGATCCTGGTCGGCGAGGGCACCGGCCTGCTGGCCCTGCGCCGGCTCTCCGACGCGCTGGCCGACGGCGACCGGGTGTACGCCGTCATCCACGGCTCGGGCGTCAGCAGCGACGGCCGGGCCGCGACGCTGATGAGCCCCGAGTCGAGGGGCCAGGTGCTGGGGGTGGTGGCGGCCTGGCGTGCCAGCGGCCTCGACCCCGCCGACGTGGGGCTCGTCGAGGCGCACGGCACGGCCACGCCGCTCGGCGACCGGACCGAGCTCGCGACGCTGCGTACGGTCTTCGGAGCACCCGGCGCCGGGCCGCGGGCGGGGCTGGGGTCGATCAAGTCGATGATCGGCCACGCCATGCCGGCCGCCGGGGCCGCCGGGCTGATCAAGACCGCGCTGGCCATCCACCACGGCGTGCTGCCCCCGACCCTGCACGTCGAGGACCCCCACCCCGGGGTCGACGCGACCCGGTTCCGACTGGTCGAGCGCACCGAGCCGTGGGAGGGCCGCGGGCCGCGGCTGGCCGGCGTCAACGCGTTCGGGTTCGGTGGCATCAACGCCCACGTCGTGCTCGGCGAGGCCCCCGGCGCCCGCGTGGGCGCGGTGGACCCCGTGCCTGTCGGGATAGTCAGGGACACGGCGGTCGTTTCCTCGGCCGAAAACCGACCGTCCCGTCCCAAACTAGCCAGCCACCCGGTCGAGCCCGTCCTGCTGCTGGCAGGGGCCGACGCTGCCGACCTGCTGTCCCAGCTCGACGCCCAGGATGCCCTCGGCGACGCCGCCCTGGCCCCGCAAGCCCTGCGTACGCGGCCCGTCCCCACCGGCGGGCCGGCCCGCCTGGCCGTCGTCGCCCCCGACGCCCGCCGGCTCGCCCTGGCCCGCAAGGTGCTGACGCGCGGCACGCCGTTCCGCGGCCGCAACGACGTCTGGTTCGACCCCGAAGGCGTGCTGCGCGAGGGGTCGGTCGCGTTCCTCTACCCAGGCGTCGAGCCCGAGTTCGCCCCCCAGGTCGAGGACGTCGCCGCGGCCTTCGACCTCCCCCTCGGCGACCTCGCCTCGCTCGGCCCCGACCCCAGCCTGCAGGAGAAGGGCCGCGGCATCCTCGAGCTGGGCCGGCTGCTGACGGCCGCACTCGAGCGGCTCGGCGTACGGCCCGACGAGATCGCCGGCCACAGCATGGGCGAGTGGACCGGCCTGCTGGTCTCCGGCATCGCCCCGGAGGCCGACGTCGACCGCTTCCTGGCCGACCTGCGGCCCGGCGAGATGGAGTTCCCCGACGTGGTGTTCGTGGCGCTCGGCTCCGGCGCGGAGACCGCGGCCGAGATCGTCGCCGGACTGCCCGACGCCCACGTCTCCCACGACAACTGCCCGCACCAGTCGGTGGTCTGCGCCCCCGAGGCGGTGCTGCCCGCGATCCTGGAGCGCGCCGCCGAGCGCCGGGTGATGGCCGTGGAGATGCCGTTCCGCTCGGGCTTCCACTCCCCGCTCTTCGCGCCCTACGCGCAGCGGATGATCGACCTCTTCGCCGAGGTCCAGTTCACGACCGCGCACACCCGGCTGTGGTCGGCCACGTCCCTCGCGCCCTACCCCGACGACCCCGCCGCGCTCGCCGCGCTCTCGGGTCGCCACCTGGTCGAGCAGGTCCGCTTCCGCGCGCTGGTCGAGCGCCTGCACGCCGAGGGGGTGCGCGGCTTCGTGCAGGTCGGCACCGGCAGCCTCGGGGGCTTCCTCGACGACACCCTGCGCGGCCACGACGTCGTCGTCGTGTCGGCCCACGGGACGGGCCCGGCCGGTGCGAAGCACACCGGTCTCGGCGGCCTGCTCCGCACGGCCGTGGCCCTGTGGTCGGCCGGACGCGAGGTCGACCTCACGCCCCTCCTCGCCGACCGGGCGCTTCTCCGCACTCCCGACGCCCCGACCGGGCACGTCTCCGCACCCTCGGAGCCCCGACCGGGCACTTCTCCGCGTCCGCTCCGCCTCGGGTCGCGTCTCGTCCGCGGCCTGACGCCCCTTCCGCTGGCCGCGGGCACCCCCACCCCGACGCCGCACGTGGACACCCCTTGGCGCGAAGACTTCCTCGCCTCGGTGACCGAGGCCGGCGCGGCGGTCGAGCAGGTGCTCGCCGCCGCCCGCCACCCCCGTACGCCACCCCCGGCGACCCGGCCGGCAGCGCGCCGGGCCGCGACGCCCACGCCCGCGCCGAAGACGGCCGCGCCGGCACCCGCGCCGAAGCCAGATGCGGCCCCCAC
>JAJPEO010000222.1 GCA_021166815.1 Nocardioides sp. | reverse complement strand
GCACCGGCACCGGCACCGGCACCGGCACCGACGACGGACCACGTGGTCGCCCCGGGTGACTCCCTGTGGTCGATCGCCCGCGCCCACCAGTCGCCGGGGAGCGACATCGACACCGAGTGGCGTCGCCTGTGGCAGCACAACCGCGACGTGATCGGTGACGACCCCGACCTGATCCTTCCCGGGCAGCGCCTCAGCATCCCCGGCCCCGACGCGCACCCCGCCGACATCGAGGGAGACCACCGATGAGCAGCACCACCACCGACGGTCAGGTCGTCGTCTTCCCCGCCCCCGTGCCCGTGTCCAGCGTCCAGGGGACGCTCGCCCTGGACCTGGCGCCGCGGGTGGAACCCCCGCGGCCGGCGCTTCGGACGGCCGGCGCCTTCGACGTGGCCACCGCGCGCCGTCACGACCGACGCCGTCTCGACTCGTTCACCGCCCGCTTCCTCCAGGCCGCCGCGGAGATCGCCGCCGGCGACCGGCCGGTGAGCCAGCTGCTGCGCCACGCGACCCCCGAGGTGTACGCCGACCTGGTGAGCCGGGCCGGCGACGCGCGCGAGGTCGCGGGGATCACCCCCGGCCAGGGCCGTGGCCCGGGCCGGGTCCGCCCGGTGGTCGTGGGGGTGCGGACCTCGCTGGTGCGCGCGGACGCGCTGGAGGCCTGCGCCCACGTGCGCTACGGACAGCGCTCACGGGCCGTCGCGGCCCGGTTCGAGGTCGTCCGCGACCGCTGGCAGTGCGTGGTGCTGCAGTGGGGGTGAACGACCGGGTGGCTCAGCCGCCCGCTCGCGTGGTGTGTCCGGACGCTCCGCCGGGGGCACCGTGGCAGCGCTTGAACTTCTGTCCAGAACCACACGGGCACAGCGCGTTGCGGCCGATGCCGGCGAAGGGGTCGTCGGCGCCGCCGGGGCCCTCGGAGTGCACCTCGGCCTCGCCGTCCTCCGACGGGGCGCTGTAGGTGAGGTTGGCGGGCCGCTTCGGCTTGTCCAGCCCCTTGGCCCTGATCGTCGGGCCGGCGTGGGCGGCGCCGCCCTCCGCATGGGCCTGCGCCTGCGCGAAGTCGATCTGCGGCGTCTTGGCCGACACCTGGATGGGCTGCGGGGCGACCTCCTCGACCTCCTCCTCCATCTCCACCTGGAGGTTGAAGACGAAGCCGACCGACTCCTCCTTGATGCCGTCCATCATCGCGCCGAACATGTCGAAGCCCTCGCGCTGGTACTCGACCAGCGGGTCGCGCTGGGAGTAGGCACGCAGGTAGATTCCCTCGCGCAGGTAGTCCATCTCGTAGAGGTGCTCGCGCCACTTGCGGTCCAGCACCGACAGGACCACGCGCCGCTCCAGCTCGCGCATGACCTCCTCGCCGACCTCTGCCTCGCGCGCGTCGTACGCGGCGTGGGCGTCCTTCTTGAGGTCCTCGATCAGCTGCTCGCGCGAGAGCCCCTGGATGCCGCCGGCGGACTCGATGACTCCCTCGGCGGTGAGCGTGATCGGGTACAGCTGGCCCAGGGCCGTGAAGAGCGCGTCGAGGTCCCAGTCCTCGGCGTACTCCTGGGTCGCACCCATGACGTAGCCGGTGATGACGTCGTCGATGAACGAGCGCATCTGCTCCTCGAGGTCGGCGCCCTCGAGCACCCGGCGACGCTCGCCGTAGATGACCTCGCGCTGACGGCTCATGACGTCGTCGTACTTGAGGACGTTCTTGCGCGACTCGAAGTTCTGCGACTCGATGTTGGCCTGGGCGCCGGCGATGGCGTTGCCGACCCGCTTGGCGTCGATCGGCACGTCGTCGGGCACCTTGAGCACCTGGAGGATGCGGTTGACCCACTCCGACTTGAACAGCCGCATCATCTCGTCCTCGAGGGAGAGGTAGAACCTCGACTCCCCCGGGTCACCCTGGCGACCGGAACGACCGCGCAGCTGGTTGTCGATGCGGCGCGACTCGTGGCGCTCGGTGCCGACGACGTAGAGGCCACCGAGCTGCTTGACCTCTTCGTGCTCGGCCGCCACCTGCGCCTTGATGCGCTCGACCATGGCCGGCCAGGCGGCGTCGTACGACTCCGGGTCCTCGACCGGGTCCAGTCCCTGCTTGCGCAGCTCCTGGTCGGCGAGGAAGTCGACCGAACCGCCCAGCATGATGTCGGTGCCTCGACCGGCCATGTTGGTGGCGACGGTGACCGCGCCCTTGTGTCCGGCCAGGGCGACGACCTTCGCCTCGTCGGCGTGCTGCTTGGCGTTGAGGACGGTGTGCGGGATGCCGCGCTTCTTGAGCTTGTCGGAGAGGTACTGCGACTTCTCCACCGACACGGTGCCGACGAGGATCGGCTGGCCCTTCTCGTGGCGCTCCTGGATGTCCGCGACGACCGCGTCGTACTTGGCCTCCTCGGTGCGGTAGACGAGGTCGGTGTTGTCGATGCGCAGCATCGGTCGGTTGGTGGGGATGGGCACCACGCCGAGCTTGTAGATCTTGTCGAATTCCGACGCCTCGGTCATGGCCGTGCCGGTCATGCCGGAGAGCTTGGTGTAGAGGCGGAAGTAGTTCTGCAGGGTGATCGTGGCGAGGGTCTGGTACTCCTCGCGGACGGTCACGCCCTCCTTGGCCTCGATCGCCTGGTGCAGCCCGTCGTTGTAGCGGCGGCCGGCCAGGATGCGCCCGGTGTGCTCGTCGACGATGAGCACCTCGCCGTTCATGACGACGTACTCCTTGTCGTTGCGGAACAGCTCCTTGGCCTTGATGGAGTTGTTCAGGAACGAGATGAGCGGGGTGTTGACCGAGTCGTAGAGGTTGTCGATGCCCAGGTGGTCCTCGACCTTGTAGATCCCGGGCTCGAGGACCGAGATCGTGCGCTTCTTCTCGTCGACCTCGTAGTCGACGTCCTTGACGAGGGTGCGCGCGACCTTCGCGAACTCGGCGTACCACTTCACCTCGTCCTGGGTCGGACCGCTGATGATGAGCGGGGTCCGCGCCTCGTCGATGAGGATCGAGTCGACCTCGTCGACGATGGCGAAGTTGTGGCCGCGCTGCACGCACTCCTCGACCGAGTCGGCCATGTTGTCGCGCAGGTAGTCGAAGCCCAGCTCGTTGTTGGTGGCGTAGGTGATGTCGCAGTTGTAGGCCTCGCGACGCTCCGCCGGCCGCATCGAGGGCAGGATCACGCCGGTGGTCAGGCCGAGAAAGTGGTGGACGCGGCCCATCATCTCGGACTGGAACTTGGCGAGGTAGTCGTTGACCGTGACGACGTGGACGCCCTTGCCCTCCAGGGCGTTGAGGTAGGACGGCAGGACCGCCACGAGCGTCTTGCCCTCACCGGTCTTCATCTCCGCGATGTTGCCCAGGTGCAGCGCCGCGGCGCCCATGACCTGCACGTCGAAGGGGCGCATCCCGAGGACCCGGTTGGACGCCTCCCGCACCGTCGCGAACGCCTCGGGCATGAGGTCGTCGAGCGTCTCGCCGTCGGCGAGGCGCTTGCGGAACTCCTCGGTCATGCCGCGCAGCTCCTCGTCGCTCATCGCGACGAAGTCGTCCTCGATGGCGTTGACGGCCTTGGTGATGGCCTCGAGCTGGCGCAGGATCTTTCCCTCGCCGATGCGGAGCAACTTGTCGATGATGGCAGGCACGAGTCGTAACTCTACCTATCCGGCCAACGATGCCCGCCATGCCGACCGCAGTCCCGGGGCGAGGTCGCCGTGGGACCCCACCGACACGTCCTCCAGGCCCAGCCAACCGGCCAGCCGACGCAGCTCGGCGACCAGCTCGTACGCCGTTTCCGGCGGCGCCCCGGCCTCGGCGAAGGCGCCGGGGACGAGCAGGGTCCGCGACGCCCGGTCGGCCTTCAGGTCGACCCTCGCCACGAGCCGGTCCCCCAGCAGGAAGGGCAGGACGTAGTAGCCGTGCACGCGCTTGTGGACGGGGGTGTAGATCTCGATGCGGTAGAGGAAGTCGAACAGCGCCTCGGTGCGCGAGCGCTCCCACACCACCGGGTCGAACGGGCTCAGCAGGGCCCGTGCCCCGACCCGGCGCGGCACCCGGGCGTCGCGGTGCAGCCAGGCCGGGCGACGCCAGTCCTCGACGCGCACCGGCACCAGCTCACCCTCCTGGACGAGCTGCTCGACGGCGGTCCGGACGC
Source organism: Nocardioides sp. (assembly GCA_021166815.1). Taxonomy (GTDB): domain Bacteria; phylum Actinomycetota; class Actinomycetes; order Propionibacteriales; family Nocardioidaceae; genus Nocardioides. The sequence continues at coordinate 2,311 of JAJPEO010000222.1, read as the reverse complement.
TCGGCCTGCCCGGCGCGGGCTGCAGCCTGAGGCGGTAGTAGTCGGCCAGGCACTGGGCCGAGGCGACGCCGTGCGAGCGGGCCGCGCGGCGCACGAGGGCGGTGACCGCCTCCTGCGGGGTGGGCGTCGGGACCCGGAGCACCTCGGCGGGGAGCACCCGCTCGGGCAGGTCGTAGATGACCTCGAACTGCCTCGTGCGCCCGGCCACGGCGAGGTCGCCCACCATGGCGAGGTAGTCGAGCACCCGTCGTGCATCGGACCAGTTCCAGCCCCAGTGCTCCTTGACCCGCGGCCCGCTGAACTCCTCGTCCAGGTCGCGCGCCGTGACCGGTCCGCGCTCGGCGACGGCGGCGAGGATGCGGGGCTCGAGGTCGGTGTCGGGGGCGAACCCCCACTTGCCGCGCTGCGCGCGGTAGTGGTCCATGCGGTGCTGCATCAGGGGCCACAGCTCGACCGGCATGAGGGCCTGCACGTGGGCGAAGTACTCGACCAGCCGACGCGGGCGGCGCGAGGACGCACGGACCAGCAGGTCGGTGTCGTACGGCCCCATCCGCGAGTAGAGCGGCATCAGGTGGGCGCGCTGGAGCACGTTGACCGAGTCGACCTGCAGCACGCCGGTCCGCGCCACGGTGCGGGTCAGCGTCCGCATCGTCGGCGTCGCGTGCGGGCGGTCGCAGAAGCCCTGGGCGGCGAGGGCGACACGGCGCGCCTGCGCGGCGCTCAGCTCGTCCACGCGGGCGCGGCTCAGGGCAGGTCGAGCAGCTTCTCGCGCATGGCGTACATGACGGCCTCCATGCGCGAGTGGAGCTGGAGCTTCTCGAGGATGTTGCGGACGTGGTTCTTGACGGTGTTCTCGGAGATGAACAGCTCCTTGGCCACCTCGCGGTTGTTCATGCCCTTGGCGACCAGGCGCAGGACCTCGAGCTCGCGGTCGGTCAGGCGCAGGCCGGGGCCGGGCTCACGCTCGGGCTTGGACATCTGCTTGAACTCGTCGAGGAGCTTGACCGCCATCGACGGGCTGATCAGCGACTGGCCCTCGTTGACGACGCGGATGGCCTGCGCCACCTCCTCGATCGAGGAGTCCTTGAGGAGGTAGCCAGAGGCGCCGTTCTTGACCGACTCGTAGAGGTCGGCCTCCTCGTCGGAGACGGTGAGCATGATGATCTTGGCCGCCGGGACGGCCTCCTTGATGGCCCGGCACGCCTCCACGCCCGTGCGGCGCGGCATGCGCACGTCGAGCAGGACGACGTCCGGGGCGGTGGAGGCCGCCATGTCGATGGCGGCCTCGCCGTCAGCGGCCTCGCCGACGACCTCGATGTCGGCGTCCTCGCCGAGCAGCATGATCAGGCCGCGACGGAACAGCTCGTGGTCGTCCACGACGATCACGCGGATGGGCTCGATGCCTGTTGCCTCGGTCACGTCGGCATCATGTCATGACGACGTGACCGAGGCGCGCACCCCGGCGCTCAGTTCTCCACGTGGAGGGAGATCACGCCGTAGTCGTAGCCCTTGCGGCGGTAGACGACCGAGGGCTTCTCGCTCTCCTTGTCGATGAACAGGTAGAAGTCGTGCCCGACCAGCTCCATCTCGTAGAGCGCCTGGTCGAGCGTCATGGGCGCGGCGGTGTGCGACTTCTCGCGCACCACCAGAGGGCCGTCACCGGTGACGGTGAGCGGGCCCACCTTGCGCTCGGTGACCTCGTCCTCGACCTCGGCCTGGACGTCGACCGGGGCGGGCATGACATCACCCAGCGAACGCGGGGTGTTCTTGTCGCGGCGGTGGCGACGACGGTCGGCAGCGCGCCGCATCTGCGCGGCCATCTTGTCGAGGGCCAGGTCCAGCGCCCCCATCTTGTCCGACGCGGCTGCTTCGGCACGGATCACCGGGCCCTTGGAGTAGGCGGTGAGCTCGACGCGGGTGCCCCGGTCGACCTGGCGCGGGTTCTGCTCTACCTGTACCTCCACCTGGACGCGCATGATGTGGTGGTCATGCTTCTCGAGCCTGGAGAGCTTGTCCGAGACGTGCTCGCGGAACCGGTCAGTCACCTCGAAGTGACGACCAGTGACGACAACCTCCATGGGATCCTCCTCAACTAGCTACCGACCGCACCCCTGGGTTGACCTCCACACGGTGGAGGCAGGGTGGGATGGAGTCCGCCTGGCCGACCTGGTCTTCGACCCCACAACCGCCTGCTGAAGCGTTCGCAACTTCTCCGTCACTACTGGCCTTCTCCCGACCACCGGAGCATCTGGCCCCGGCGTCGAGGCAGGACTTACTTCTAAGCCGCACCGTGATCATCCTCCCGGCACGG
>JAJPEO010000204.1 GCA_021166815.1 Nocardioides sp. | reverse complement strand
GTGCAGGGCGTGGCGGTGTCGTCGTACCAGGGCGGCCACGTCGAGTACTTCGAGTACCTCGTCGAGCGCCTGCGCGAGGCCGGCGCCGGCCACGTGAAGGTCGTCGGCGGCGGTGGCGGGGTCATCGTCCCCGCCGAGATCGAGCGGCTGCGCGCCTCCGGCGTCCACATCTTCTCGCCGGAGGACGGCCAGAAGATGGGCCTGGTCGGCATGATCAACTCCGTCGTCGCCGACTGCGACTTCGACCTCTGGGACTCCCGCGCGGTCGGCGCCGAGGACGTCCTCTCCGGCGACCGCTTCGCCGTCGCCCGGGCCATCACCGGCGCCGAGCTGGGCCGCCTCGACGAGGCCACCCTGGCCGAGGTGCGCGCGGTCGCGAAGCAGCGGGCCGTCCCCGTGCTCGGCATCACCGGCACCGGTGGCTCCGGCAAGTCCTCGCTCACCGACGAGATCGTCCGCCGCTTCCGCGTCGACCAGCAGGACAAGCTCCGGGTGGCCGTGATCGCCGTCGACCCGACGCGACGCAAGGGCGGCGGCGCCCTGCTGGGCGACCGCATCCGCGCCAACGCGCTGGACCTGTCCGGCCACGACCGCGACCGCGTGTTCTTCCGCTCCCTCGCCACCCGCGGCGCCCACGAGGTGCCCGAGCACCTGGCCGACGTGATCGACGTGGTCAAGGCCGGCGGCTTCGACCTGGTCGTCGTCGAGACCCCCGGCATCGGCCAGGGCGACGCCGGCATCGTGCCGCTGGTCGACCACTCCCTCTACGTCATGACGCCGGAGTTCGGCGCCGCCAGCCAGCTCGAGAAGATCGACATGCTCGACTTCGCCGACACGGTCGCGATCAACAAGTTCGAGCGCCGCGGCGCCGCCGACGCCCTGCGCGACGTGGGCCGCCAGCTCGTCCGCAACCGCGAGGCCTTCGGCAAGCAGCCCGACGACATGCCGGTCTTCGGCACCAGCGCCGCGACGTTCAACGACGACGGCGTCACCGCGCTCTACCAGCACCTGCGCGACGAGCTCGCCGGCAAGGGCCTCGGCACCACGGAGGGCACGCTCGCCCACGTCGACGTACGCCACTCCTCGGGCATCCGGCAGGTCGTGCCCAGCGACCGCGTGCGCTACCTCGCCGAGATCACCGAGACCGTCCGCGCCTACCACTCGCGCACCGAGGAGCTCGCCGAGGCCGCGGCGCGCGCGCAGCGCATCGAGCTGGTCGCCGCCGAGGCCGGCGACGGGGTCCTCGACGACCTCCTCACCTCAGCCCGCGCCGAGGTGGCTCCCGAGGTCACGCAGCAGATCGAGCGCTGGCCGTCCGTCGTCGAGTCGTACTCCGGCGACGAGCAGGTGGTGAAGGTCCGCGACAAGGAGATCCACACCAAGCTGACCCGCGAATCGCTGAGCGGCAACAAGATCCCCCGCGTCGCCCTCCCCCGCTTCACCGACCACGGCTCGCTGGTGCGCTTCTGGCGCAAGGAGAACCTGCCCGGCTTCTTCCCCTTCACCGCGGGCGTCTTCCCGTTCAAGCGCGACAACGAGGACCCGGCCCGCATGTTCGCGGGCGAGGGCGACCCGGCCCGCACCAACCGCCGCTTCAAGGTCCTCTCCGAGGGCCAGCCGGCGACCCGCCTCTCCACGGCGTTCGACTCGGTCACCCTCTACGGCCGCGACCCCGACGAGCGGCCCGACATCTACGGCAAGGTCGGCACCTCCGGCGTCTCCGTCGCGACGCTCGACGACATGAAGGTGCTCTACGGCGGCTTCGACCTCGTCGCGCCGACCACGAGCGTGTCGATGACGATCAACGGCCCGGCCCCCACGGTGCTGGCCTTCTTCCTCAACACCGCGATCGACCAGCAGGTCGACAGGTTCCGCGAGGAGCAGGGCCGCGAGCCCGACGCCGACGAGCGGGCCACGCTCGCGGCGTACGCGCTGGCCAACGTCCGCGGCACCGTGCAGGCCGACATCCTCAAGGAGGACCAGGGCCAGAACACCTGCCTGTTCTCCACCGAGTTCAGCCTGCGCATGATGGCCGACATCCAGGAGTGGTTCATCGAGAACCAGGTCCGCAACTTCTACTCGGTGTCGATCTCCGGCTACCACATCGCCGAGGCCGGGGCGAACCCCATCAGCCAGCTCGCGTTCACCCTCGCCAACGGCTTCACCTACGTCGAGGCCTACCTCGCGCGCGGCATGGACATCGACGACTTCGCGCCCAACCTGAGCTTCTTCTTCTCCAACGGCATGGACCCCGAGTACAGCGTCATGGGCCGCGTCGCGCGCCGCATCTGGGCGGTGACGATGAAGGAGAAGTACGGCGCCAACGAGCGCAGCCAGAAGCTGAAGTACCACGTCCAGACCAGCGGCCGGTCGCTGCACGCGCAGGAGATGGACTTCAACGACATCCGTACGACGCTGCAGGCGCTCATCGCGATCTACGACAACGCCAACAGCCTCCACACCAACGCCTACGACGAGGCGGTCACCACCCCGACCGAGGACTCCGTACGCCGCGCGCTGGCGATCCAGCTGATCATCAACCGCGAGTGGGGCCTGGCGATCAACGAGAACCCCCTGCAGGGCTCGTTCATCATCGACGAGCTGACCGACCTCGTGGAGGCGGCGGTGCTCGCGGAGTTCGACCGCATCAACGAGCGCGGCGGCGTGCTCGGCGCGATGGAGACCGGCTACCAGCGCGGCCGCATCCAGGACGAGTCGATGCTCTACGAGCACCGCAAGCACGACGGGACGCTGCCCATCGTCGGCGTCAACACCTTCGTCAAGGAGTCGGCGGCAGACGCACAGCCCAAGGAGATCGAGCTGGCCCGCGCCACCGAGTCCGAGAAGGCCTCCCAGCTCGAGCGCGTACGCGCCTTCCAGGCCGAGCACCGCGACGAGGCCGAGGCCGCGCTCGCGCGCCTGAAGCAGGCGGCCGTCTCCGGCGAGAACGTCTTCGCCGTCCTGATGGACGCCGCGCGGGTCTGCTCGCTGCAGCAGGTCACCGACGCGTTCTTCGAGGTCGGGGGCCAGTACCGCCGCAACGTCTGATCGCATCCTTCCGGCAGGCTGGGGGCCATGACGGACAGCGACTACGACGGGTTCGCCGAGGCCTACGCCTCGGCGAACGCCACCGGCTTCTTCAACGCCTGGTACGAGAAGCCCGCGATGCTCCGCCTGCTGGGAGACGTCCGCGGGCAGCGGATCCTCGACGCCGGGTGCGGGTCGGGCCCGACCGGCGTGGCCGTGTCCGACCGGGGCGCCGAGGTGAGCGGGTTCGACGTGAGCGTCGCGATGGTCGAGATCGCCCGGCGCCACCTCCCTGACGCGGACCTGCGCGTGCACGACCTGGCCGAGCCGCTGCCCTGGGACGACGAGGCCTTCGACGTCGTGGTCGCGTCCCTGGTGCTGCACTACCTGCCGGACTGGTCGGGCCCACTGGCCGAGCTGTACCGGGTGCTCGCGCCGGGCGGACGCCTGCTGGTCTCGGTCAACCACCCGGGCGCGTTCCCGATCACGCACCCCGACCTCGCGTACTTCGAGGTCACCCGGTACACCGAGGACTACGAGTTCGCCGGCCGGAGCGTCGACCTCACGTTCTTCCACCGGCCGCTGAGCGCCATGGCGAGGTCGTTCGCCGAGGCGGGGTTCCGCATCGCCGGCATCCACGAGCCCCCGGCCGACCCCGGCACCCCGGCCGAGGTCCTGCCCCCGGGGCTCGAGCCCGGAGGGGCGTTCCTCGGCTTCCTCTTCTTCGACCTCGAGGCGCGCTGAGCCACCCGGCTCGACGCGGCGGCGAGGCCGGCGGGGGTCGTACGCTCCCCCCATGACCACCACGGCACTGGTCCTGGGCGGGGGCGGCGTCACCGGCATCGCCTGGGAGATCGGCATCCTCACCGCGCTCCACCAGGCCGGGCTGAAGGTCACCGACGCCGACGAGGTCCTCGGCACCTCCGCCGGGTCGGTCGTGGGCGCGTTGGTGTCGAGCCACTCGATCGAGGAGCTGTACGCCGCCCAGCTCGAGCCTCCCGACGCCGCGATCGGTGGGCGCTTCAACATCCGCCGCATGGTGCGCGCCCTGCCGGTCGTCGGCCTCCCGGGCGGCAGCCCGGTGCAGCGCCGCGCCCGTGTCGGCCGCGCAGCCATGGCGGCGATCCCCTTCGACGCCGAGGACCGGGTGGCGATCATCCGCGAGCGGCTCGACGTCGAGGGCTGGCCCGCCACCCTGCGGGTCACCGCGATGCACGCCGAGACCGGCCGGCTCCACGTCTTCGACCGCGACAGCGGCGTCGACCTCGTCGAGGCGGTCGCCGCGAGCTGCGCGGTGCCGTTCGTGTGGCCGGCCGTGCGCGTGGCCGGGGAGCCGCACCTCGACGGCGGGGTCCGGTCGACCACCAACTCCGACCTCGTGCGCCACCCCGACGTGGCCGTCGTGATCGCGCCGCTGCCGATGCACATGAGCCGCCACCACAACATCCGGGCCCAGCTCGACCGGGCCGACGTGCGCAGGCGCGTGGTGATCTGGCCCGACGCCCAGGCCCGGAAGGCGATGGGTCGCCAGCTGCTCAACCCCGAGAGGCAGGCCGCCGCGGCCCGCGAGGGCCTGCGCCAGGGCCGGCTGATGGCGACCCGGGTGCGGGCGGTGTGGCCGGCCTGAGCCGGCTCAGCCCAGCACCTGGCTGCGCAGCTCCTCCCACTCGGCCAGGCAGTCGTCGACGAGGACCTCGGGGTCCGGCATCACCGACGGATCGGTGAGCAGGGAGAGCCCGATGCGGCCCTCGTAGCTGACCAGGGTGAAGTTGAGCGCGACCCCGTCGGTGATCGGCCCGACCGGGTAGACCTCCTCGACCGGGGCGCCCAGCACGTAGACGGGCACGGGGATGCTCGCGACGTTGGAGACGATGAGGTTGCCCGCCAGGCGCAGCCTCTGGGTGAGGCCCGCGGCGACTGCCAGCCGCTCGAGCATCGCGCCCGCCGCAGGGCCGGCGACGGCTGCGAGGTCGAGGATCAGCGGCGGGGTGGCACCCCCGGCCCGTGCCTTGGCCGCGCGGGTCTGGTCGGCGACGCGGTGCAGCCGGATGACCGGGTGCGGCTCGTCGGTGCCGAGGCGCGCCGACACCACCGACGTGTGGTTGCCGGTCCCCTCACCGCCGGTGCGCGTGGTCACCGGCAGGTAGGTGATCAGCGACGGCTTCGTCGGCTGGCACCGGCGCTCGAGGTAGCGGCGCAGGCCCCCACCGACCACGCACAGGACCACGTCGTTGAGCTTCACACCCTCCGCAGAACGCACCGCCAGCACGTCGTCGAGGTCCAGCTCGAAGAACCGTACGGTCCGGCGCGGCGACAGGCGGCGGTTGAACGGGCTCGGCGGCGCCAGCGACGCACCGATCACCTCGGCCGGCGTACGGCTGGTGAGCACCGTCGAGGCGAGGTCGACCCCGAACCGCGCCACGCCCCTCGGCACCGCCAGCGGGTGGCGGAGCAGGTCGAGACCGGCGCCGGCGACAAGGCGTACGGGCCCCGGGCGCCGCTGCGGGCTCCACGGCCGGGCCGCGTGGGCTCCGGCATCGGGCTCGGGCTCGAGGTCGACCAGGGCGGTGAGCAGCTGGAGCCCGGAGAGCCCGTCGGCCGCTGCGTGGTGGATCTTGACGAACAGCGCGCTGCGACCGCCCTCGAGGCCCTCGACGAGGTACATCTCCCACAGCGGCCGGCTGTGGTCGAGCGGCGTCGACAGCAGCCGGTCGAGCAGCTCGGTGTGCTGCTCGCGCGTGCCCGGGGACGGCAGCCGGGACTGGCGCACGTGGTAGGCGATGTCGAAGCGGTCGTCGTCGACCCAGACGGGGTGGTGCACGTCGAAGGGCAGGCGCTGGACGCGCTGCCGCAACCGCGGGGCGAGGTGGAGCCGAGTCAGCAGCTGCTCGCGCAGGCGGTCCAGCTGGCCGGCACCGTCCTCCTGGGCGCTGGTGTCGATGACGAGGCAGGTGCCGATCTCGAAGGGCGTGCGCGACGTCTCGGTGTAGATGAACGTCGCGTCCTGCCCGCTCATGCGCTCCATCGCGACTCCCTTCCCTGCCCCCGCTGCATCATCGGGCAGGCCCGGGCCGGCGTCCAGCGTTGGCCTGCCGCTCTCGGCTCGGCCGCCCCTGAGCGGTGAGTGAGCCACATTCTGTGCCGGGAGGATGTGGCTCACCCACCGCCCACCGGACCAGACCCCGCGACCCACCGCACAGCGGTGACCCACCCACCTTCTGCGTACGAGGAATGTGGCTCACCCACCGCCGGCTGGAGCTGGCGCCGCCACCCGCCGAACAGCGGTGACGCAGCCACCTTCTGCGTACGAGAAATGTGGCTCACCCACCGCCCACCGGACCAGACGCCGCGACCCACCGCACAGCGGTGGCTCAGCCACCTTCTGCGTACGAGGCATGTGGCTCACTCACCGCTCAGGGCCGAGCGGGCCAGCCCGGGCGCCGCGACTCGTCAGAGGTGGTCGGGCACGACCAGCGCGTCGGGGTCCTGGCGCGGCGGGAGCTGGGCGAGGGCGGTCCTGACCAGGACGGTGAGCGAGGCGGCGACGACCTTGCGACGCAGGCGTCCGAGGCCGCCGGTGTCCAGGGTCTGCTCGACCGCGGCCAGCACCTGGGCGTCGGTGAACCGCGGGCGTTCGCCGGCGGCGACCTCGACGTCGGGGAGGGCGAGCAGCACCGGCAGCACCTGGGTGCCGACGGCGTCCATCACCTGGTAGCGCTCGTAGCGCCCCATCGACTCCCAGACCGCGTCGGGATCGGCCGTACGACGTGCCTTGCGACCCGCACGGCCGGCGGCCGCGACTGACTTCGCCGCGGCGGTGACGGCCAGGGTCAGCTCGTGCTCGGTGAAGCGCATGGGGCCAGCATGCCCGCTCAGCGGGCGCAGACCAGCTTCAGCTTGAGCTGGGAGTCGGAGGACAACGCGTCGGCGGGGAGGGTGCAGACCAGGGCGTTGGTGTCGTCGGCGGCGTCGACGGCGGCGCGGGCCTTGTCGAAGGCGGGCAGGACCTCGGGGCACAGGTGCTCGATGCCGACCCGGGTCACGTCGGAGGTCGAGGTGGCGCCGGAGAGGGCGAGCTCGACGGTCCAGTCCTCGGCGGCGGTCACGGCGCAGCTGGCGGCGGCCTGCTGGCGCAGCGCCTCCACGTTGGTCGCCTCGGCGCCGAGGACCTCCTCGACGTCGGCGAGCCACGCGGCCTCGGCCTGGTCGGCGCCCTCGGCCGTCCCCTGCTCCGCGTCGGCGCTGCTGCAGGCCGTGAGGGCGACCGAGGCGAGCGCCAGGACGATCAGACGGGCAGCGGGCGAGGACGAGAGCGAGGTCAGGGAGCGCATGGGCACCAATCTAGGAACATTGCTACTCGTCAGTAGCAAATTGCCCGTTTCCCCCGACGTGACGCTCCCCACGCCGGGCCGCAACCGCTCGGCCGAGCGGTCAGCGAGGGTCGGCGTACGGCCACCCTGACGGCAGGGTCTTGGTCACCTCGATCGCCTCGCACGAGCGGTAGACGACGTCGAGCGGGTCGATCTCGCCGATGTAGACGACCCTGTCGTGCAGGCCGGCCTCGCGACGCTGCGCGTCGGTGTCCATGTCGTCGCAGCGGACGATGTCGACCTCACCGTCGGGGTAGAGGTAGACGACGTCGTCGCCCTCCTCGGGGAAGTACCGGTCGGCGCCCGGGCCGCCGAAGATCACGTCCTCGTGCAGGTCGCCGGTGATCTCGTCGTTGCCGGGGCCGTCGATCAGCACGTCCCGGCCGTCGTCGCCGTCGAGCTCGTCGTCACCGGGGCCGCCGTGAAGGTAGTCGTCGCCCGCGGCTCCGGTGAGGTGGTCGCGGCCGTCCTCGCCGAAGATCCGGTCGTTGCCGGGGCCGCCGTGCAGGCCGAACATCGCCCCGTCGGCCGTCCGGCCGCGGTCGTCGCCGGGACCACCGAAGATGACGTCGTTGCCGAGCCAGCCGGAGACGATGTCGTCGCCGGCGTCGCCGTACAGCCGGTCGTCGTCCTGGCCGCCGATGACCCGGTCGTTGCCGACGCCGCCCCAGACCTGGTCGCGGCCCTTGCCGCCCTCGAGCCGGTCGGGGCCGGAGTTGCCAAGGATGCGGTCGGGCCCGTTGCCGCCGAGCAGCACGTCGGCGCCGCCACGTCCCTCCATGCGGTCGGCGCCCCCGCGGGCGTCGACGCGGTTGCCCTTGGCGTTGCCGATGTAGGTCTCGCCGCGGTCGGTGAGGCGCTTCAGGGCGTGGGCGGGGCTGGTGGCGGCGAGGCCGGTGGTGGCCAGGACACCGCCGGCGACCAGTGCCGCCAGGGCAGCGCGGGGACGACGCATGCGGGACGACCTTCGAGACAGGCCTGCGGGGAGACAGGTCGGGGGGAGGGAGGACTCAGTTGTAGCAAGGGAACGACCCCCGCGTCCGCGCTTCACCCCAAGAGGCTCGCCGCAGCGGGGGACGCGGACTCAGCCGGTGACGACGGGGCCGCCCTGGGACTGCCAGTCGACGATGCCGCCGTCGAGGTGCTGCACGTCGGTGAATCCCTCGTCGACCATCTGCTCGACGGCCACGCCGGAGCGGCTGCCACTGCGGCAGTACACGGCGTACGTCGCATCTTTGTCGAGCGTGGCGATCCGGCTCGCGAAGTCGGGCGACTGGACGTCGACGTTGACGGCGTCGGGCAGGTGGCCCGCGGCGAACTCGGCCGGGGTGCGCACGTCGAGCACGACGTCGGCGTCGGCCACCCGGTCGGCGAAGGCGTCCACGGAGATGGCGGCGCCGTTGCCGGTGCCACCCTCTCCCCCGTCGCTGCTGCACGAGGCAAGGCCGAGCGCGAGGACGAGAGCCGCGAGGGCGGCGAGCAGGGGTCGGGCGATGGTGGTCACGGGGTCTCCTCGGAGGTGCGGCGCAGGACCACCCAGACGAACTGCTGGGTCGCGCCGGACGGGGTGGTGTGGACCTGCTCCAGGGCCGCGGCCTCCTCGAACCCGGACGCGAAGATCCGCGCGAGGTCGTCGGCGTCGTGGCGGGCCGTCGGCAGGCCCGAGCAGGAGGTCGGTCCATCGGGACCGAAGGTGGCGAGCACGAGCAGCCCGCCGGGAAGGACGACGCGGCGCGCCAGAGCGGCGTACTGCGCCTGGTCGGCCGGGTCGGTCAGGAAGTGGAAGACGGCACGGTCGTGCCACGCGGCGTAGCGACCCTCGGGTCGCCACTCGAGCACGTCGCCCGCGACGTAGTCGACGCGATCGGCGTGCGGGTGTCCCGCCAGGCGGGCCCGGGTGACCTCCAGCGCCTCGGTGGAGACGTCGAGGGCGGTCACCGCGGGCCAGCCCCGGTCGAGCAGGGCGTCGGGAAGGGGGGAGGCCCCGGCGCCGATGTCGACCACGGGCCCCTCGGGATCACCGAGGAGCGTCAGGGAGGGCTCGAGGTCGTCGCGGTGCCACGAGACCCGCTCGAGGTCCCGGGTCGCGAAGACCTCGTCCCAGTGGCGGGCACGGGTCGAGCTCACGCGTCAGCCGGCCTGCGCCTCGGCGGCGGCATCGGCCAGCGCCTTCTCCACGTCCAGCTCACGCACGGCGGTGATCAGCTCGTCCAGGGCGGTCGCGGGCAGCGCGCCGGCCTGGTTGAACACCAGGGTGCCCTTCTTGAACGCCATGAGGGTCGGGATCGAGGAGATCCGCGCAGCCGCGGCGAGCGACTGCTCGGCCTCGGTGTCGACCTTGGCGAACACGATGTCGGGGTGCGCCTCGGAGGCGGCCTCGAAGATCGGGGCGAACATCCGGCACGGGCCGCACCAGGCGGCCCAGAAGTCCACCAGCACGATCTCGTTGTCGTTGATCGCCGCCTCGAAGTCGGCTCCGGTCAGGTTGCGGGTCGCCATGTCAGCGCCCGAACAGCTTGCTGAAGAAGCCACCCTGGCTGGGGGCCGAGGGGTCCTTGGGGTGGCCGTTGCACCACTGGTTGGCCGGGACCATCGCCTTGACCTGGGCAACGTGGTTGCCGCAGCCGCGCCACGTGGTCTTGCCGCAGGTCTTGCAGTTGGCGGGTGAGCACATGTTTCTTCTCCTTGGGTGAGGGGTTCGTCCAGGCCGGTACGTCAGGAGACGAGGGCCGGGAAGCTACGGGCCGCGGTGTAGACGGCCACGACGAGGACCAGGACGGTGAAGGCCGCCTGGAGGTGATGGGCGTTGAGCCGGCTGGCCACCTTCGCCCCGACGATCGCGAAGACCGCGGACACGACGGTGAGCATCAGGACCGGCCACCAGTCGGGCTGGGGACCCTGGCCGATGCGCACGGACAGGGCGGCAGCACTGGTGATGGTGATGACGACCAGCGAGGTGCCGGCCGCGTAGTGCATGGGCAGCGCCAGCGCCAGCAGCAGCGCGGGCACGACGAGGAAGCCACCGCCGACCCCGAGGAAGCCGGTCAGCAGGCCCACCGCGGTCGCGGCGAGCACCACCTTGCCGGCCCGGCGCCACTCCACGTGCAGGTGCGGCGACAGCGTGACGATCGGGCGGTGGAACTCCTCGTCGCGCGCGGCGTCCGACGCCGTGCGGGACTGGCCCACCAGGCGCCACGCCATCAGCGAGCCGACGAAGAGCAGCAGCGCCGCGAAGGCCGCGATCAGCACCTCGGGGCGTACGAGCAGCGACAGCTTCGCGCCGACGAAGGCGCCGCCGATGGCGACCGCGCCGAAGACCACTCCCCTGACCGCCAGCACCTTGCCGGCCCGGTGGGCGGTGACCGCGCCGAGCAGCGAGGTCACGCCGACCACCACGAGGGATCCCGTCGTGGCCTCGGTGGGGCCCTCTCCGAGGAGGTAGACCAGCACCGGCACGGCGAGGATCGAGCCACCGCCACCGAGCGCCCCCAGGCTGAGCCCGATGAGCGCACCGGCGAGTGCGGCGAGGAGGAGGGTCATCAGTGGATCAGTTCTTCTCCACCGGGCGACCGGCGGCGATCCACGCCTGGGTGCCACCGGCCACGTTGACGGCCTCGAAGCCCTGCGCGGTGAGCAGGTCGACCATGGCCGACGAGCGGTTGCCCGAGCGGCAGATGACGTAGACGGGACGGGTGCGGTCGATCTCGCTCGAGCGCATGGGCAGGCGGCCCATGGGGATGTTCACCGCGCCGGGGACGTGGCCGTCGGCGAACTCCGACACCTCGCGGACGTCCACGAGGGTCGCGCCCGCGCCGGGCGCGGTCGCAAGGGTGCTGGCGAGCTGGTCGATGTCGATCTGCCGCATCTGCGGGCTCCTCTCAGGTCTGTTCACCGGGGCCAACATATCCCCCCGGGGGGTTATTCCAAAACGTTAGCAAACCCCCGGGGGGGATGTATAGTCGAGTCAGGTCCACCACTCGAAAGCAGGCAGTCATGGAGCTCGACCCCGTTGAGATCAAGCCGGTCATCACCCGCATGAAGCGCGCCCACGGCCACCTCGGCAGCGTGATCCGGATGATGGAGGAAGGCGCCAGCTGCGAGGACGTCCTCACCCAGCTCGCCGCCGTCAACAAGGCGATCGCGCGCGCCAGCTACGCGGTCGTCTCGAGCGGCATGCAGTCGTGCATGACCGCCCACGACGGCCAGCCCGACCCAGAGGACCTCGCCCGCATGGAGAAGCTCTTCCTGTCCCTGGCCTGACCATGCGGATCTTCACCACGCCGGTCTCGTCGGTCTACCCGCTCTACGTCGCCAAGGTCGAGAAGAAGGGCCGTACGCAGGCCGAGCTCGACCAGGTCATCGAGTGGCTGACCGGCTTCGACGACGCCGCCCTGCGCCAGCACCTCGAGGACGGGACCACCTTCGAGGACTTCTTCGCGGCGGCGACGCTCAACCCCGACGCAGCGCTGATCACCGGCGTGGTGTGCGGGGTGCGGGTCGAGGACGTGGCGGACCCCCTCATGCAGCGCATCCGCTACCTCGACAAGCTCGTCGACGAGCTCGCCCGGGGCAAGGCGATCGAGAAGGTGCTGCGCACTTCAGCGTGAGGCGAGGCGCCGCCTCGCGCGGCGTACGACGAACCACGCCACGGCGCCCGCGGCGAGGACCGCCACCGCGAGGCCGACCCACCCGACGTAGGTCTCGACGTGGTGCCACTGCGCGCCCAGCTCGTAGCCCGCGAGCACCAGGGCGCCGTTCCACACCAGGCTCCCCAGCGTGGTGTACGCGACGAACGGCACCAGCGGCATCCGGTCGATGCCGGCAGGGATCGAGATGAAGGACCGCACGCCCGGCACCAGGCGCCCGACGAAGACCGCCGACCTGCCGTGGTCCTCGAACCAGTCGATCGCCTTGTCGACGTCGCGGGCGTGCATCAGGGGGATGCGGTCGACGAGGGCGCAGAGACGCTCCTGTCCCCACGAGGCGCCGAGCCAGTAGAGGACGAGCGCGCCCACGAGCGAGCCGCCCGTCGCCCACACGATCGCCTCGACCACGCCGTAGTGGCCGCGGCTGGCGATGTAGCCGCCGAGCGGCAGCACGAACTCGCTGGGCAGCGGCGGGAAGACCGTCTCCAGCGCGGTCGCCAGCCCGATGCCCGGCGCGCCGACGGTCCGCATGAGGGTGACCACCCAGTCGAGGATCCCGCCCACCGCGTGCTCCCCTCGTGTCAGTCGTCGCCGGCCCCCGGCACGCGCGGTCGTGCTCGCACCAGGCGCGCGACAGCGTACGACGGCTCACGCAGGGCCGTGACCACGGCGTACTGCCGGGTGCCCGGGAGCTGGTGCGCCACGGGGTCGAAGCGGACGTCCTCGTCGGTGTCACGCCAGGCGACCTCGAGCGACCCGGCCGGGTGCCACGGCCCGCCGACGCGGCTCCACGCCAGCGCCCAGGACGTGGACGGGTCGGCGCTCGCGGCGTCGAGCGGCTCCAGTCGCAGCAGGAGGGAGCCTTCCCGCGTCGACACCGGCAGCAGCGTCGTGAAGGTCGCCCGGCAGCCGGGCGCTCGCGGCACGAGCAGGTGACGGCCCACCCGGCTTCCCCCGGTGGTGGCGAAGAGCAGGTCGGCCACCTCGCCGTCGACGACCAGCCGCAGCGCCATGCCCTCGATGTCGGGCTTGTCGGTGTCGAGGCCGATCGCCCGCGACCACCGCACGATCGTGGTGTGCACGCCCGGCGTGTCCAGCGCGTCGACGCCGGAGGGATGCCTGGGCTCGACCACCAGCGAGCCGTCGCCGAGGCGTCCCACCGGGTGCAGCGGCTTGGTGCGGCGCAGGGCCGCGGTGGCCGCGGCCGCGGTGGCGAGGGCTGCGCCGGGGAGGGCTCCGAGCACCCGACCGGCGGTCGCGAGCGGCGAGGCAGTCATCCCGCGACCCTGCCACGGGCCGGGTCCGCGGCACTAGTGTCGGGCCATGCAGCCCACCCCTACGGTGATCCCGGACACCCGCCAGCGCAGACTCCGCGTGCTCAACGTCGCCGCGGGCGCCCTCCACGTCGCGCAGGCCGTGGCCGTCGTGGTCCTGGCCACCGACTTCGCCCTGCCGGTCACGGCGAGCTACCTCGCGGGCCCACCCGGCACCACGCCGCAGGAGCCGACGCTGCTCTTCGACCTGCCGACGGGCCTCGCCGTCGCGGCCTTCCTGGCACTCTCAGCCCTCGCCCACCTGGTCGTCACCACGGCGTGGTGGCGCGGCTACGTCGACGACCTCTCCCGCGGCATCAACCGCGCCCGCTGGGTGGAGTACTCGCTGTCGTCGTCGCTGATGATGGTCGTCATCGGCCAGCTGGTCGGGATCGCCGACGTCACCGCCCTGCTCGCGATCGTGGGCGTCAACGCGTCGATGATCCTCTTCGGCTGGCTGCAGGAGCGCTACGAGCAGCCCGGGGGTGGCGGCTGGCTCCCGTTCTGGTTCGGCTGCATCGCCGGTGCCGTGCCCTGGATCGCCGTGGTGGTCTACACGATCGCGCCCCAGTCGCCGAGCGACGCCTCCCCGCCGGGGTTCGTCTACGCGATCATCGTGTCGCTGTTCGTCTTCTTCAACATCTTCGCCCTCAACCAGTGGCTGCAGTACCGAGCGCGCGGCCGCTGGGCGGACTACCTCTTCGGCGAGACCGTCTACATCGTGCTGAGCCTGGTCGCGAAGTCGCTCCTGGCCTGGCAGGTGTTCGGGGGCACCCTCGCGGGGTAGCCCCCGAACCCCGGGTCAGCGCTCGACGCCGGAGAACAGCGGGGTGAGGTCGAGGCTGGGGACGTGGCGCTGGCTGGCGAGGGACACGTAGCGGCGCGCCAGGACGTCCTTGATGTATCCCAGGACGGTGCCGACGAGACCGAGCGCGTCGGCGAGCCCGTCAGCGGGGACCTCGGCGACGACACGCCGCCAGATCGTCTCCTCCATGACGTTGAGGGCCGTCTGGACCTCGGCGATCCCGAACCCGGCCTTGAAGCGCTGCTCGGCCACCGAGTCGGCGTAACGGGTCACGGGCTCGAGCCGGCGATCCTGGAGGGCGCTGACGACGACGTCGAGCAGCTCGGCCAGGCGCTCGCGCGTGAACTCCTCCCCGGAGTGCTCGTAGTGCGCTGCACTCGTCCTGCTCAGCCTTTCGAACGCCTCGTCCAGCACGTCCGTGCGATGCTGCGCCAGGAACTCCTCGACCGCCATCTTGTCCTCATTTCCTCGACGGGGTGACACTTCGCATCGTTCCACACGAGGCGACGCCCACGACATGGGCCTCACCCGCCCACGAGCGCGGTGATGGCCTCCCAGACGAGCTCGCCGCGGTCGTGGGCCCCGAGCTGCCGGGACACGTACGCCGCGCCGTAGCCCAGCGCCGGCTCGGTCCACGCCGAGCAGCCTCCGGCGCCGCCCATGCCCAGCTCGACGCGGCCGTCCTCCTCGCTCACCTGGAAGCCCAGGGTCCAGGTGACGGAGCGGTCCAGCACCCCGTCGTGTCCGGTCACCGCCGGCTCGACGTACGCCCGCCACAGGTCGTGGCCGAGGCGCTCGGCGACCTGCCCGTCGGGCCGGGCCACGTCGTCGTGGAAGAGGGCCAGGGCGACGGCCGAGGCGTGCAGCGACACCGCAGGGAACGGCGTACGGCGGAAGCGGTCGGCCAGCGGCTCCCCCGTCGCCCGGCGGAGCACCTCGTCGAGCAGGTGGCCGTACGTCAACGCGTGCTCGGCCACGCCGGCACCCGGAGGGTGGACGGGCGTCGCCGCCGCGAGCAGGTCGACGAGGGCCTCGCGGTCGGCGAGGTCCACCGTCGCGGCCACCTCGGGGAAGGCCGGCAGCCCGGCCTGGTGCGTGAGCAGGTGGCGCATCGTCGTGGTCTGCTTGCCGGCCCGGCCGAAGGCCGGCCAGACCGAGGCGACCGGCTGGTCCAGGCCGAGGTGGCCCTCCGCCACCGCGTCGAGGAACGCGAGGGCAGCCATCGGCTTGGCGACGGAGAAGGTCATCACGAGGGTGTCGGGCGCCCAGGGCTCGGTGCCGTCGCGCGTGCCGGCGGCGTGCGCGACCTCGACCTCGCCTTCGCGCGCCACGGCGAACGCTGCGCCCAGCTCGCGGCCCGAGGCGACGAGCGTGTCGAGCACGTCGGTGGGGTGCGCCATGGCGAGCGACGATAGCGGCCCGGTCAGTCGGCAGGCTCGATCCGCTGCATCACCGGCGTCGCCAGGACGCCGTGGACGACGACGGACACGACGATGGTGAAGGCGACGGTCGCCCACACCGACAGCGGCACCTCGGCGTCGAGGTGGCCGGCCGCGTAGGCGACGTAGTAGACGGACCCGACCCCGCGGATGCCGAAGAAGGCGACGGCCCCGCGCTCGGCGCGCGTGAGGCCGCCGACCTCCGGGGCCGGGCGGGCCGCCACGGACAGCGACACCCAGCCCGCCCCGGGCCGGATGACGAAGACCAGCAGCAGCGCGAGCGCGGCTCCCCAGGCGGGGAGATGGCCCAGAAGCCCGCGTCCCAGCGCGATGCCGAGGAACAGCAGGCCCATCAGGGTCAGGAGGAGCTCCAGGCGCTGGGTGAGCTCGTGCATGCCGCGGTGGTAGTGGCTGTGCCGCTCCGCACTGCGCAGCGCCATCGCGCACACGAAGACCGCGATGAAGCCGTAGCCGTGGGCGAGCTCGGCGACGCCGTACGCCGTGAGCAGGGCTGCCAGGGCCAGCAGGGGGTCGCCCCGGTCGGCGAAGCGGGTGGCCTCGGTCCGGCTGCGGAAGGCGAGGCGTCCCAGCAGGGCGCCCACGGCGTAGCCCGTCACCAGCGCGATCGCGACGCGGCCGAGCAGCTGCCACCCCACCCACTCCAGCGCCAGCGAGGCTCCGGAACCGCCGGCGGCCAGCAACAGGGCGAGGTGGACGAAGGGGAAGGCGAGGCCGTCGTTGAGGCCGGCCTCGGAGGTCAGCGCGAAGCGCACCTCGCTGCGCTCTTGGGCTTCCGGGGATGCCGGGTCCTCCGCGTCGTCGTCCGTGCCGCCCTCGACCGACGGCCCGCCGACCTGCACGTCGGAGGCGAGCACGGGGTCGGTCGGCGCGAGCGCCGCGCCGAGCAGCACCGCCAGCGCGAGCGGCAGTCCCGCGGCCCACCCGACGAGGGTCACCCCGCCGATGGACAGGGGCATCGCGACTGCCAGCAGGCGCCACGTCGGCGACCAGGTCGCCCAGGAGGCGCGCTCGCGCAGGCGCAGCGGGCGGTCGATCGCCAGGCCGACACCCATGAGGGCCACCAGCACCGAGAACTCGGTGACGTGCTCGACCACCGCCCGGTTGTCCTGCAGGTCGAGGGAGACACCGTCGGTGAGCGGGCTGAGCCCCAGCAGCACCCCCAGGGCGAGCAGGACGATGGGGGCGGAGACGGCGACGCGACGTACGAGCGTGGGGACGACCAGCGCGACCAGCAGCGCCAGGCCCGCGACGAGGTACGCGGTGTCGGCCGCGGTCACCGCCGCGCTCCCGTGGGTGGGTGCATCTCGTCCAGCCTCTCCCTCGCGCCCGTGGGCCCGACACTAGTGAGCCAGAGGTCTGGGCGGTGCACCCTCAGCCCGGCACAATCGGCGCAT